>JBASAN010000093.1:0-7769 GCA_049650625.1 Ornithinimicrobium sp. | reverse complement strand
TCAGGCCTGGGTGAGCGGGTCCGTGAGGTCTACCAGAGCGGTATCCGCGTCGCGGGCTGACCGGCATACCCGATCCAGGATCCGCTCGACAGACCTGGTCCAGCTCATGCAGGTCGTACGCTGGGTTGCGTGCCTAGGACCTCTGCCATCGTGACCACTGCGGCTGTGACCGCCCTGCTGCTTGGCGGAGGTGGGCGATGAGCGGCGGTCTGGTCGCGCTGCTCGACGACGTGGCCGCACTGGCCCGGTTGGCTGCCGCCTCGGTCGACGACGTCGGCGCTGCCGCGGGTCGCGCCAGCACCAAGGCCGTGGGGCTGGTGGTCGACGACGCCGCCGTGACCCCGCGCTACGTACGGGGTTTCGCAGCCCAGCGCGAACTGCCGATGATCAAGAAGATCGCCATCGGGTCCATCCGTAACAAGCTGGTCTTCATCTTGCCCGCGGTGTTGCTGATGAGCCAGTTCCTGCCGTGGCTGCTGACGCCCATCCTCATGCTCTGCGGGACCTACCTGTGCTTCGAAGGCGCCGAGAAGATCTACGAGAAGCTCAGCGGCCATCACGAGCAGCAGCAGGAGCCGGTCGGAGCCCAGGGCCAGGAGCACGAGGACAAGATGGTCAAGGGTGCGATCCGCACCGACTTCATCCTGTCGGCCGAGATCATGGTGGTCGCGCTCAACGAGGTGACCGACGAGCCGTTCATCTCTCGCGCCCTGATTCTGATCGTGGTCGCGCTGGTCATCACGGCGCTGGTCTACGGAGTGGTGGGCCTGATCGTCAAGATGGACGACATCGGGCTCTACCTGGCGGAGAAGGAGTCCTCGTTCTCGCAGAAGATCGGCCGTGGCCTCATCGCCGGCATGCCGAAGTTCATGGCGGCCCTGGCCGCCATCGGCACCGTGGCCATGTTGTGGGTCGGTGGGCATATCCTGCTGGTCGGCGTCGACGACCTCGGCTGGCACGCGCTCTACGACGTGGTGCACCACGCCGAGGAGTGGGTCCACGAGGCAGCAGGATCCCTCGGTGGGTTCCTCGCGTGGCTGACCAACACCACCGCCTCAGCCATCATCGGCCTGCTCGTCGGAGCCGTCGTGGTGGCCGTGATGCACCTGATCCCCCGCAAGGCAAAGGCAGCCGCTCACTAGGGCGGAGCGACTCAACGGAAGCGGGCCGCGGGTCCTGCGGCCTGCACCGCAAGCATCGCCGGCGCTGGGTACCCGGCCTCGTCGAAGGCCTTGGCCACCGAGGCCGCCACCTGCTCGCGATCCCCGGGACGACACAACACCACCGCCGAGCCTCCGAACCCGCCTCCGGTCATCCGTGCCCCCAGAGCACCGCACCGGGCCGCGCTGTCGACCACAAGGTCCAGCTCTGGAGTGGAGATCACGAAGTCATCGCGCATGGAGGCGTGGGAGGCTAGAAGGACGGGGCCGACCTCACTCCAGGCGCCGCGGCGCAACAGGTCGACAACCGAGGTCACCCTGGTCGTCTCGGTCACCACATGTCGCACCACGCCCTGCAGCTCCTCACTGCTCAGTCTCGACAGGACCGGCCCCAGGTCGCCAGGGTCGAGGTCCGCTAGCGCGTCCACGCCGAGCTCGGCCGCGGCACGTTCACAGGCCGCGCGTCGACCGCCGTACTGTCCGTCGGTGAGCGCGTGATGGGAGCGGGTGTCGACCACCAGGAGGTCGGCGCCGGCGGGGATGGCGACCTGCTGAGCCTCGAAGGTTGCACAGTCCAGGAGCAGCGCATGACCTGCCTGTGCCCGGAGCACGACAGCCTGGTCCATCCCTCCGGTCGGTGCGCCGGCGAACTCGTTCTCGGCCCGCACGCACACCTGTGCCAGCATCTCGGCGCGACTCTGCTCCGCCGGGGTCCCGATGCCAGCGAGGTCGGCCACCGCGACAGCCACGGCGCACGTCAGCGCCGCGGAGGAGGACAGGCCTGCTCCAGACGGCACCCGCCCGTCCACCATGATGTCGAGCCCCGGCAGCCGATGGCCGGCCTCGTTCAGGGCCCACAGCACCCCCGCCGCGTAGCGGCACCAGGGCGGCATAGCGTCGGCGGTGAGCTCCTCCAGCGATCCGTGCCAGTGCGCCGGGTCCTGCACGGAGCGCAGCCGGACCTGGTGATCCTCGCGGACCCGCACCGCCACCATCGTGTGGTGTCCGATGGCGATCGGCAACACCGGCCCCCCGTTGTAGTCCAGGTGCTCTCCGATCAGGTTGACCCGGCCCGGTGCCACCCAGACCCCGTCCGGCTCGGCGCCGAACGCGGCGGCGAAGGCCTCACTGACGTCAGCGGCATGGTCTTCGGGTCCGCTCGCCTCCACCCACTGCGGGACGGACAATGCGTTCACGGTGCGTCGCCTCGCTCCGCGAAGACCGCCTTCACGCGGTCCGCGATGAGCTCCGGGGTGGTGTCACTGACCCAGGCCCCCTGCGCCGACTCCGAGCCCGCCAGGTACTTGAGCTTGCCCGCGGCCCGCATCACCGAGATGACCTGTAGGTGTAGTCGCGGCAGGGCCCGGGGGTCCTCGACCTCAGGGGTGACGTCGGTGGAGGGCGCGGCGAACCACCCGGCGATGTAGGGCAGCTCGATCGGCACGCCGTCCGGTCCTTCGAAGAACTGGTCCAGCGCACGCAGCAAGGCAGGGTACATCTGAGCGAGCTCCGACCGCTCCGCGTCGTTGGTCTGCGAGTGGTCGAGCACGTGTCGGTGGGGCACCAGATGCACCTCGACCGGCCAGCGGGCGGCCGCCGGGACGAACGCCGTCCAATGCTCACCGCGCATCACGATCCGCCGGTCGGCCTCGACTTCGGCCTGCACGATATCCCCCAGCAGGTCTCGCCCGGTGGTCGCGAAGTGCTCGCCTGCCCGGGTCACGTGCTGAGCACTCCGCGGCGGCACGTAGGGGTAGGCGTAGATCTGGCCGTGGGGATGAGCCAAGGTCACCCCGATCTCCTCCCCCCGGTTCTCGAAGCAGAAGACGCTGCGCACCGAGGGGATCGCCAACAGCTCCCGGGTGCGGTCGGCCCACGCCTCGATGACCGTGCGGGCCCGGGTCGGGTCCAGGGCGGAGAAGCTGGACTCGTGGTCACTGGTGAAGCAGACGACCTCGCAACGACCGTCCGAGGCTCGCTCCGGCCACAGATCGTGACCGTCCACGGTCGATGGGGGTTGCGCGGAGCGGGCGTTCAGCGACGGGAAGCGGTTCTCGAAGACGGCCACGTGATAGTCCGACGCCGGGATCTCACTGGGGGCACTGTCGGGACGCGTCGGACACAACGGGCAGTCCGCCCGAGCCGGGAGGTGGGTCCGGTTCATCCGGTGCGAGGCCATCGGGATCCACTCGCCGGTCAGCGGATCCCGGCGCATCCGTGCGGCCGAAGGCATGGCCGGAAGGTCACGCGTGTCCGCTGCCTCCCGCTCGGCGACCGCCGAGGTCGAAGCCCCCTGGGGTGCATCGTGCTCGAGGTCGTCGTAGTAGAAGAGGTCACGACCATCGGCCAGTGTCGTATGCGTCCGTCGTGCCTTCACGCTCATCCGAGGTCCTTCACGCTGGTGATGGGTTCGTCGTCCCGCGACGCGACGAGGAGCTGGCCGACGTGGGTGCGCAGCATCGCCTGGTCATCCTCGGCGAGCCCGGCGTCGCTGATCAGGACGTCGATCTCATCCAGGCCCACGATGGTGGACAAGCCGATCAACCGCAGTTTGGTGTGGTCGGCGACGACCACGGTGGTCGCGGCGGCGGCGATCAGAGCCTGGTTGGTGGCGGCCTCGACCATGTTGGGGCTGGTGCAGCCGGTGCGCTCCCCGAAGCCGTGCACCCCGAGAAACACCTGGTCCACGTGAAGGTCGCGTAGCGCGGTCACGGCGACCGGCCCCACGAGCGCGTCCGACGGTGTCCGCGAACCACCGGTGAGGATCACCACCCGGTCCCGCCGGTCGGGATCGTGGAGGGCGTTGGCCACAGGGATGGAGTTGGTGACCACGGTCAGCCCCGCGACGTCGCGCAGCTCGTGGGCGAGCGCCAGCGTGGTGGTGCCTGCCGACAGGGCCACCGACGATCCAGCCGGCACGAGCTCTGCGGCAGCGCAGGCGATCGCCAGCTTCTCGTCCACCTGCTTGCCGAGCTTGGTCGTAAAGGCGGGCTCGTGACTGGAGTGAGGGGCATCGGCCACGGTCGCTCCCCCGTGCACCCGGACCAGCAGCCCCCGCTCGGCCAACTGAGCGATATCCCGCCGGATCGTCATGTCGGACACGTCCAGCACCTCGACGAGGTCGGCCACACGAGCGGCCCCGTCCCGTCGGACCCGAGCCAGGATCTCCTGTCGGCGCTGGCGCGCCAGAGCGGCCATCACCGCTCCCGACTCTCGCTACGGATCACCGCGACGCCGCCGGGCTCGACCACCAGGGGGTCGACCTCCGAGCAAGCCCTCCCGGTCAGCACGTCGGTGCCGAGCAGGGGCACTCGGACCCCCCGCCCGGCCCGGTCGATGACGAACGTCCAGGTCATGTGACCGCCCTGGCGCTGCACGATCTCGACGCCCTCAGGATGCGGGGAGAGCACCGCCGACAACGACGCGGCCGTAGCGAGCGCAGTCACCATCGCGTCGAGTCCCGCCTCACCCAGACGGGTGGCGACGTACCACCCTGCACCATGGCCGACGCGCCGTCGGGTGACCGCAGGGCTGCCTGCGCTGGGACCGTCGGCGAAGGACGCCAGCACCGTGGTGCCTTCTGCGGCTCGGCCACGCTCACTCCAGATGCTGCCCGTCACCCCGTCGAGCTGGGGGAGCTGTCCATCCGAGGGGGCCTGCAACCGGACCTCTTCGTCCGGCAGGAGGGGCGCGAACTCTTCCATACGGACGCCGAGCATGGACGCGAAGGCCCCGGGATAGCCACCGAGGCGGATGTGGTCGTGCTCGTCGACGGTGCCCGAGAAGTAGGTCACCACGACCTGAGCCCCAGCGTGCGCCGCGGCCTCGATCCGTGCCAGCGTCTCCTCGCTCACCAGATGCAGGGACGGGATGATGACGAGCGCGTAGCCTCGAAGGTCGGCGGTCGGTCCCACCCCGTCACAGGTGATGCCGGCCCGCCAGAGAGCGTCGTACCAGGCGCGGACCTCCTCGACGTAGACGTGTCGATCGGACGGTGTCGAGGGCGCGTCCGTACTCCACTGGGACTCCCAGTCGTAGACGAAGGCGACCTGGGCGACCGTCTCGCTACCGGCCATCGAGGCTAGCCGGTGCAGCATCTGCCCCAACTCGGCGACCTCACGGAACACGCGGGTATCTCGCCCGGCGTGGCCCAGCATCGCGGAGTGGTACTTCTCGGCGCCGGCTCGGGCTGCGCGCCACTGGACGTAGGCCACCGTGTCCGCGCCGCGGGCCACGTGCGAGAGCGCGTCCCGTGCGAGCTGGCCCGGCGCCTTGGCGGTGTTGACGCTCTGCCAGTTGACGGCCGAGGGCGAGTGCTCCATCAAGATCCACGGAGCACCACCGGCGAGGCCACGGGTGATGTCGGCCGACATCGCCAGCTCAGTATGCGGATGCGGCAGGTGGTTGCCGAGGTAGTGGTCGTTGGACACGATGTCCTGATCCGGGGCCCACTGGTGGTAGTCCAGCCCGTCGAAGGAGAACCCGACCATGAAGTTCGTCGTCACCGGCACCCCGGGCGACAGCTCGTGCAGGAGGTCCCGCTCGGCGAGATAGTGGGCGCGATGGGCCTCGGAGCAGAACCGGCGCCAGTCCAGCTCTGCGGTGGGGTTGGGGATGGCGGTGGTCACCCGCGGGGGTATGACGTCCAGCCAGTCGGCGTACCGCTGGGACCAGAACGTCGTCCCCCAGGCCTCGTTGAGAGCGTCCAGCGAGCCGTAGCGCGCCGTCAGCCAGGCGCGGAAATGCTCGGCGGAGACGTCACAGAAACACATCAGGTTGTGACAGCCGAACTCGTTGCCGACGTGCCACAGGGCTACGGCGGGGTGAGCGGCATACCGCCGCCCCAGCTTCCCGACCAGCGCGAGGGCCCGCTGCCGGTAGTCGGGACTCGAGGGGCACCAGGTCTGTCGGCTGCCGTGCGACAGACGCACGCCGCTGCGGTCGACCGGCATCGAGTCGGGATGGACCCGAGCGAACCACGGCGGCGGGGAGGCCGTGGCCGTGGCGAGGTCCACCACGATGTCGGCCTCCTGCAGACGGTCCAGGATGCGGTCCAGCCAGGCGAACTCGTAGCGTCCAGGCTCGGGCTCGAGAAGGGCCCACGCGAACACCCCCACGGTGGCCAGCGTGAATCCCGCCTCGGCCATGAGGTCGATGTCGTCCTCGAGGGTCTCCGGACTCCACTGCTCAGGGTTGTAGTCGCCGCCGAACAGTAGGCGGTCCGTGGACCAGGTCCTCATACCGAGACCTTCGCACCCGTCGACCCCCAAGTCAACAGAAATCGACAGAGCGACCCTTTTGATCCGATTGAATGTTTGCTTATGACGATTTCTATTGACATAATCCGCCTTAACATGGAACATGTGCACAACTAGGCAGCGATACGGACACAGACTGTCGTATGGCCGACCTCATCCCACGCCACACTCAACGACGAGTGCGCCCAGGAGGCCCGCATGTCAGCCCGATCCCGCCTCACTCGACCTCCGACCCCCACGGAGCTGGTTGACCGGCACCGCGGCATCCGCACCGCCTTCTCACGACGCACCGTGATGCAGGGGGCGGCAGCCATGGGGGCCCTCGGCACCATGAGCGCCTGCGGCTCCGGCGGTGACCCGAACCGCGTCTCGGTGGGGTCACGCGCGACCGAAGAAGTCCCTCGCCAAGCGCTGCAGGCCACCATGGACCTGTACGAACAGCAGTCCGGGATCGGCGTGGACATCAACGCCACCGACCCGAACACCTACCAGGAGCAGATCAACTCCTATCTCCAGGGCAACCCGGACGACGTGTTCCAGTGGTTCGCCGGCTACCGCGGACGCTTCTTCTACGACAACGGTTTGGCGGCAGACATCTCCGACGTCTGGGCCGACGTCGGAGATGGGTTCAGTGACGCCTTCAAGATCGCCTCGACCAACGACCAGGGACAGCAGATCTTCCTGCCGCTCTACTACTACCCGTGGGCCGTGTTCTACCGTCCCAGCGTCTTCGAGAAGAACGGCTACACGCCGCCGGAGACCATGGACGAGTTCACGGCGCTGTGTGAGGACATGCAAGCCGGGGGACTGAACCCGATCGCCTTCGGGGCCTCGGACGGGTGGCCCCAGATGGGCACCTTCGACTACCTCAACATGCGTACCCACGGATACCAGTTCCACGTTGACCTCATGGCGGGTCAGCAGCGCTGGGACAGCGACGAGGTCCAGGCCGTGTTCGACACCTGGGCCGGACTCCTGCCCTACCACCAGGAGAGCCCGTTGGGTCGCACGTGGCAGGAGGCGGCCCAGTCCTTACAGCAGGGCGAGAGCGGGATGATCCTGATGGGACTCTTCCTGAACCAGCAGTTCGCCGAAGGTGAGGACCGGGAGGACCTGGACTTCTTCAACTTCCCCGAGATCGACCCCGAGATCGGCTCGGATGCGGTGGAGGCGCCGATCGACGGCTTCATGATGCGCGCCGATCCGACCAACGAGAAGAACGCCACCGACCTCCTCCGGTTCCTCGGCTCAGTTGAGGCCGCCGACACCTACGTGGGGATCGACGCTCAGATCGGAGCCCATCAGGACACGGACACCAGCAACTACGACCCGTTGCAGCTCAAGTCCGCCG
>JBASAN010000092.1:0-4004 GCA_049650625.1 Ornithinimicrobium sp. | reverse complement strand
CAGCACCACCCACGAGCTGGTTGAGACGTTGGACGACAGCCTCGACCTCGCGGACTACGACCTCCCCGGACACCCCGGAATCTCCCAGGGCGCTCCGGTGGAGGCGGCCTGGACCGACGACGGTCGGTATGCCTACGTATCGCAGTACACGATGTACGGCGAGGGCTTCGGCAAGACGGGCTTCGACGACTGCACGCCCGCCGACGGGGTGGGTGCCTCCTTGCTGTACCGCTTCGACGCCGAAGAACTGGCCTGGGATCAGGTCATCGAGGTCGGCGCCGTGCCGAAGTTCGTCGACATCACCCCCGACCAGAGTCGGATCCTGGTCAGCAACTGGTGTGACTCCACCCTGTCGGTGGTCGACCGGGAGAGCGCCACGCAGGTCGAGGTCATCCCGATCGCTGCGGCTCCGCGGGGCATCGAGGTCATGCCGGACAACCGCACGGCGTACGTGGCCGCGATGTATGCCGACAAGCTCTTCAAGGTCGACCTGGACACGGGGGACAGCGAAGTCATGATGGAGACCGGGCGCAAGCCCCGGCACCTCAACCTCTCCCACGATGGGGACTACCTCTACATGGCCGTCAGTGGCGCCGACACGATCTACAAGATCGATACCGCCACCGAGGAGATCGTCGACCAGGTCGTCTCCGGTCGCGAGCCGCGCAGCATGTCGCTGTCCTCCGACGGGACCGCGCTGTACGTCGTGAACTACTACGAGCCTTCCGTCGCCAAGATCAGCACGCAGGACATGACCGTGATGCAGAAGGAACCCACCGACGCCAACCCCATCGGGCTGACCTACGATCCGGTCACCCACGAGGTCTGGGTCGCGTGCTACGGCGGCAGTATCTACGTCTTCGACGACCAGGCGGCCGCTGAGTAGGGCGAGCCCCGTCGGGCGCAGCCGCGTCCAGACTGTCGCCGTAGGCTGAGTTGGTGCTGCGCCTCGCCCTCCGCCCGCAATGGCTGGCTCTGCTGGCCCTGCTGGTGGTGATCCTGGTGTCTTTCGGGCAGCTGGGGCTCTGGCAGCTGTCCCGTGCGCAGGACCGTGACACCCAGGACATGCTGGCAGCGGCGGCTGAGCGCGAGACCGAGCCGCTGGAGCAGGTGCTCTCCCCGAGCGAGCCCTTTCCCGAGGACGGCTCGAACCTTCCCGTCGAGGTCACCGGTCAGTACGACCCCCAGTTGCAGTTCCTCGTCCCGGATCGCGTCCTCGATGGTGAGCAGGGATGGTGGGTAGTGACCGGACTGCGGACCGATGATGGCGCTGTGCTGCCCGTGCTGCGGGGCTGGGTCGACGACCCCGCCGCGGCCGGACTCCCGGACGCTGCAACACGCACGGTGCGGGGGACCTTGGCCCCCGGGGAGTCGGCCACCGGGGACGAGGCGGACCTGCCCGCCGGGCAGTTGGGCTCGGTCAACCTGGCGACCTTGGCGAACGTCTGGCCGCCGGACGATCTCTACAACGCCTTCATCTTCGCCACCGGCGAGCAGCCGCCCGTCCAGGCGGGGGCCGTGGTGCCGGTGCCGCCACCGTCGCTGAGCACCCCGGGCATCGAGTGGCGCAACCTGGGGTATGCCCTGCAGTGGTGGGTGTTCGCCGGGTTCGCTGCGTACATGTACTACCGCTTCCTGCGCGAGGCCGCCTATCCCCGTGAGGGCGTAGCGGAAACGAGATCTACAGTGGCTTCGTGAGCGACACCAACAAGCTGAAGTTCTTCCAGGTGATGGCCATGATCGTCGGCATCGCACTGCTCGTGCTGACGCTGCACATGGTGTTGCGCTACGGGTTCGACAACCATCTGCTGGACTGGTGGGCCCAGCCGCACGGGTTCCTCTACATGGTCTATCTGGTCAGCGTGGCACTGCTCGGCTTCGAGCTGAGGTGGTCGCTGCCGAGGATGGTCGGGGTGATGCTGGCCGGGGTGGTGCCGTTCCTGTCCTTCTACGTCGAGCGCAACGTGACGCGCGCGGCCAAAGCGCAGTTGAGTGCCAGAGCGGCGAGCGCCGGTAACCTAACCGGGTGACCGAGACCCCCGAGGACGACACGTCCCAGGCCCTGCCGGACCCGCTCGTCGAGCACCCCGTCCTCGTGGTGGACTTCGGCGCCCAGTACGCCCAGTTGATCGCTCGCCGTGTGCGGGAGGCCGGCCGCTACAGCGAGATCGTGCCCCACACGATGTCGGCCGAGCAGATGCTGGCCAAGCAACCGTCCGCGGTGGTGCTCTCCGGAGGTCCCGCCTCGGTGTATGCCGAGGGGGCACCCACCCTCGACGCCGACCTGGTGCAGTCCGGAGTCCCGGTCCTGGGCATCTGCTACGGCTTCCAGGCCATGGCCGCCGCTCTGGGCGGGGACGTCGAGAAGACGGGGATGCGTGAGTACGGTGACACTCGGGCCAGTATCGCGGACACGGACAGCACGCTGTTCAACGGTCAGCCCGCGAGCCAACCGGTATGGATGTCGCACGGCGACTCGGTGACGCAGGCCCCGCCCGGAGCGCGGGTCACCGCGCAGAGCCCGGGCGCCCAGGTCGCAGCCTTCGAGGACGACGAGCGTCAGCTCTACGGCGTGCAGTGGCACCCCGAGGTGATGCACTCGACGTTCGGGCAGCGAGTGATCGAGAACTTCCTCCGCGAGGGTGCGCGGCTTGACCCCAACTGGACCAGCGCAAACGTGGCTGCCGACCTGGTCGCCAAGATCAAGGACGAGGTCGGCGACGCTCGGCTGATCTGTGGCCTCTCCGGTGGCGTCGACTCCTCGGTAGCTGCAGCACTGGTCAACGCCGCGGTCGGAGACCAGCTGACCTGTGTGTTCGTGGATCACGGGCTATTGCGGGAGGGGGAAGCCCAGCAGGTCGAGGAGGACTTCGTTGCCGCCACCGGCGTGGATCTCGTGGTCGTCGACGCGCAACAACGGTTCCTGGATGCGCTGCAGGATGTGGCCGACCCGGAGACCAAGCGCAAGATCATCGGACGGGAGTTCATCCGGGTCTTCGAGCAGGCCGCACGCGATATCGCCGGCAGCGCGGACGAGGAGGGGCACCCGGTGAAGTTCCTCGTCCAGGGCACCCTGTATCCGGATGTCGTGGAGTCCGGAGGCGGCACGGGCGCCGCAAACATCAAGAGCCACCACAACGTCGGCGGTCTGCCCGATGACCTGCAGTTCAGCCTCATCGAGCCGTTGCGCACCCTCTTCAAGGACGAGGTGCGTCAGGTCGGCCTCGAGCTGGGAGTCCCCGAGCCCATCGTGTGGCGCCAGCCGTTCCCCGGACCAGGCCTCGCGATCCGGATCATCGGGGCGGTCGACGCCGACCGGCTGGACATCCTGCGTCGAGCGGACGCCATCGCACGCGAAGAGCTGTCCAAAGCGGGCTTGGACCGCGAGATCTGGCAGTGCCCGGTCGTCCTGTTGGCCGACGTGCGTTCGGTCGGCGTTCAAGGGGACGGCCGCACCTACGGTCACCCCATCGTCCTGCGACCGGTGTCGAGTGAGGACGCCATGACGGCCGACTGGACTCGCCTCCCCGGTGATCTGCTTGCGCTGATCTCCTCGCGGATCACCAACGAGGTCGAGGAAGTCAACCGGGTGGTGCTGGACGTCACCAGTAAACCGCCCGGCACGATCGAGTGGGAGTGACGATGCCGGACGTGACGCACCGATGAAGCCCTGGACACAGGCTCGGCTCTCCTGCGCCCTCGCGGCGGGGAAGGCGGCGAGGGTCGTCTCGCGCTGGCGCGGTGGCGGTTCGGCCCTGCCGGGCCTGGTCACCGAGACCCTCGACCCGAGTGTGCTCCGGCATACCTTGGCCTACGTGCCTCGCGGCATCGTGGTGGTGACCGGCACCAACGGCAAGACCACCACGACCAAGATGTTGGTCGCCGTGCTCCGCCAGCACGGCGTCCGGGTCTTCACCAACCCGACCGGGAGCAACTTCACCCGCGGTGTCATCTCGGCGTTGCTGTCGGAGGTGGACTGGCGCGGCGCGCTGGAGGCGGACGTG
>JBASAN010000091.1:0-5709 GCA_049650625.1 Ornithinimicrobium sp. | reverse complement strand
CGTCCAAGGTCTACGACTACAACTGGCTCCGCCCGCTGCGCGAACGGGCCGGCTCGCCGGACGAGGCGGCGCGGTTCCAGATGTCGGGAGACATCGTGCCGCTGACGGACCCGAAGGTCGTCGTCCCGCAGGCTGACGTCCTGGCGGCGGGGTTTCCCTGCCAGCCGTTCTCGAAGAGCGGTTTCCAGCGCGGCATGGCCGAGACGCGCGGCACGCTCTTCTGGAACATCGCGCGCATCCTCGAGGACCCGGCCACCCGACCGTCGGTGGTGATGCTTGAGAACGTCCGGAACCTGGCAGGCCCCCGCCACACCGAGACGTTCGCGACGATCGTGCGCACCCTGCGTCAGATCGGCTACCGCACGGCCAGCCGCCCGGCGATCTTCTCGCCGCACCTGCTGCCGCGCGAGCTCGGCGGCCGCCCCCAGGTGCGGGAACGTGTCTTCGTCATGGCCCACTACGTCGGGGTCGAGGCCGCGCAGGACCCGGCCAGCTTCGACGAGCCGATCGTGACGCCGAAGTCGTTCGAGTACGAGTGGCGCAAGGAGATGTGGGACCTCGAGCGGGACCTCCCGCTGCAGACCGACGCCGAGGTGGACCCGCGCTACGACCTGGAGTCGTCGGAGCTGAAGTGGATCGACACGTGGGACCGGCTCCTGACCGCGGTCGCGGCGCGCCTCGGACCGGGGGAGAGGCTGCCCGGTTTCCCGATCTGGGCCGACGAGTTCCGCACGGTCGCCGAGGCGGAGGATCTCATCGAGGCGGCCAGCCTGCGTGGCGAGCCGTTGCCGGCGTGGAAGCGGGGTTTCCTGATCAAGAACGCGCGGTTCTACGAGCGGCACCACTCCGTCCTGGACGCCTTCAAGTTCGAGCTGGACGCCTTCCCGCGGTCACGCCGCAAGTTCGAGTGGCAGGCAGGGCCGCACCGGCCCCTCTCGGAGACGGTGATGCACTTCCGCCCATCCGGGATCCGCGTGAAGCGACCCGACTACGTGCCTGCGCTCGTCGCCATCACGCAGACCTCCGTCATCGGGAACCGCCGACGGCTGACGCCGCGCGAGACCGCTCGTCTGCAGGGCCTGCCCGACTCGTTCGAGTTCATGCACACCGGTGTGGGCGGCGCCGAGCCCGTGGCTCAGCGGGACCCGGCGTCGTACAAGCAGATGGGGAACGGGGTCAACGTGGGCGCTGCCCAACACGTCTTCCGGCAGTACGTGTTGCGTCACGCCGAAGAGATTGCCCAGGTGGCACCCGGGGTAGAGGCCGCGGTGAGGTCTCTTGAGACCATCCCGGACCGCGCCGTGGTGCGCGGGGAGACGAGTCGCGGCGATCGTGGCGCGGTCGCGGCCCGGTCCTGATCTAGTTGCTCTGTGCAGATCAGTGACGCCGACCGTCCGTTCTTCCTCCCGGCCGAGACCGTCCCGGAGGCCCTAGGCAGGATCTACGCGATCACGGGTGTCCCTCCCCAAGGTCGCGGTGAGAAACGCGCACTGGTCGCCTTGCGGGACTCGCTCGGCGTGGACGTCGACATCGTCCGGACGAACGACGACATGGCTGCTCGGCTCGCCGCGCGTCTCGACATCGCCTGGGAGCCCACCCGTTACGCCGTGCGTCACAGGATCACCCTCGACGGGCTCAACGCTCTGCTCGAGGGGGCGACCGAAGCGTACCGGCAGGGCTCCTTGCGTCGCTCGCGTGCCGCTGCGGCTGCCGCGCTGCAAGGTCCGGCCTGGCGGGGCTTCGAACCGGCCGTGTCCAAGATCGAGGCCGTCACGCGCATCGCTGGTCTGACAGGCTCTCCGCGGGAGTGGCTCGGCCCGGGGAGCAAGGAGCACAAGTCAGTCCTGGTCAACCTCGCAGATCGGCTGCTGCCCGAGGACCACCTGGACAGGTCGAGCAAGACGCGGATGGCGCGCGACATCGCGGAGGCACTCGGCGCACTGTGGTCGGACAGCTGCTACTCGACCGGGGAGACGATCTCGCTCGAGGGCCTCAACACGATCCTGGCGGGCGCCGAGCGCCGCCTGGGGCGGCTTGGCACGACTGCCGCAGACCTTCTGATGTCCCCGGAGGCGGAGGCCGACGCCTTCGTTGCCGCCCTCGTGGACGGCCTGGACCCGGGGCCGTGGGACGCCCGCCGGTGTGTCACCTGGATGGATCGTAATGAGGTGCGCGGCGCCAACGACAACGAGTGGCAGGGGTGGTACTTCGAGGCACGAGGGCGGGAAGTCCTAAACAATGCCTTTGCGCCGCGCCGGGACCCCGTTCGACGTCGCTTCGGCAACACCGACTTCGACTACGCGATGAACCACGTCTGGGACCTCAAGGCTCACACGGCCGAGCAGTACCTTCCGGTCTCCGGGAGAACGGCTTCGGGACGGCCGAGCCTGATCCTGAATGATGCTGAGGCCATCCGATCCTGTGCGGATGCCGGCGGGATCGGCTTCCTCGTGCTGAGCGGGCGGGCTGTGATGGACGAAGACGGGTGCTTCGTGTCGTGGCACCGCGAGTTCAAGGCCAGGCGGGGCGCCGCCCCGGCAGTCTCGAACTCGGGCAGGTCACGGATGCGGAAGGCCGGGTTCCAGCCGCTTCGCGTCGATGCTTATTGGCTAGGCGACGGGACCGCGCTCGACGCTGCACTGGCCGCCGGCCGCCTCAGCGTGAGCACGCAAGGGCGGCAGGCGCCTAGGTCAGCTGGGGCTCGAGGACGCGAGCGCCGCGACAAGATGCAGCTGCACCGCGCAGCTGCGTCGGAGATGGTGTGCGCAAGTCAGTCATGGCGAGAGGGCTCCAACGGTGGCTGACAAACATGCATCAGATGTCGCACGTCATCTGTCAGGGGCTTCCCCACCTGACGACGACCGTTCCGTTGACCTCGTCAGTCCGGCTGACCTTGGGCAGCTTTGGGTCCCCCAAAGCCGTAGTCGATCAGCAAGACGACGTTTTCATGCGGCACTGAATTCCGGATGACCCAGCTCGCCCGATTGATAACGCTGAGGTCAACCGCCTGGATCCGACTGCTCGCCTCGCCCCTCAAGGCGCCTCGGGTTCGAGTCCTTGCCCGCAGTCCGCGCGGGGCTGTCTGAGGCGTCGCAATGGCGTCCTCCGCGGCGACCCGTGCGCGCCTCCACCACGCGATCTGCCGCCACGACGACGTCCTCGTGCTCCCAGACGCGTAGTACGGCCCATCCTGCTTGGCCAAGCTCGCGATCGGTGTCACGATCTCGTGCTTGGTTGCGCTCGATCTTCCAGCGCCACCACTCCGAGTTGGCCCGCGGACTTGAACCGTGGTCGGGACAGCCGTGCCAGAAGCACCCATCGACGTAGACGGCGAGGCGAGCACGGGTGAAGGCCACGTCGATGGTGCGACGGTTGTTGCCCGGCACCTTGACCTGGACCCGGAAGCGCAGTCCCCGACGGTGAAGCTCCCGGCGCAGTCGCATCTCCGGGAGCGTGTCGCGTCGGGAAAGCCTGGACATCTTGGCCGACAGGGCCGGACCAGGCTTGCTGCGGGCGGGCTCGCTGTTGGACATGCCCCCATCCTCGTTGAAGCCGGGCCGACTTTATCGGTGGCACAGGCAGGGGACCAGGTAGCCGACAGTTGACCTTGCAGGCCAGATCTCGGGTTTCGAATAAAGGCGGCCGGCGCCAGCGCGCGTCGGGGTCGATGGGCAGCCTCGGGCCCGAAGTACTACCTCCGGCCCGCGAGAGCGCGCATAGACGAGGTGCGGCAGCCTCGACGCGGCGCGGCTCGAGTGTGCGCGCAGAGCGCCGAAGCCGTTGAAGCGATCAACCGGGTCGCCGGGTCGTCCACACGTGCCGACGGTCATGTCGAGTCATCCGCATTGGAATTTGCCCATATATGTCGGAGGTCTTTACTAGATTTCCGTTCGTGGGCGACGTCACAGGAGTGGAAGCGTGAGCGAGGTCTATGAACGGCTGCGCGAAGCGACAGCAGACGCACTCTTCGGCAGTGACAAGGCCGGGCTGCCGGCATACACCCTGGCGGAGCAAGACACGCTCGGACAGATCGCCAGCGCCGCCGGCATTGCTGGTGACCCGCTCGCCGGATATCTGTGCGCAGTTCGCAGCACGCTGTACCTGGACGAAGAAGGGGTGAGGCCGCTTCTCTGGCACGCACAGGCAGCACGACGGCATGCCCAGGTTCCCCTGGAGACGCCGCCGTCACTTCCACTCCTCGTCGTCCTGACGATGGCGGCCGAGCAGATGCAGGCCGGCACCGACATGGCTTCCAACAACTACTACGGCCGCCTGTTCCCTCTGCTAGAGGTGCCGGAGGCACGGCAGCAGAAGTTGATCATCGACTACAGGTCGACGGCCGAGAGCATCTGGGGGTCATTGAATGCGTGGCTGGAGGCTTGGGAGGGTGAACGGGGTGTTCCGACCGCGTACGCGATCGGAGGCATGCGTCTGATCGGCCTCCCGATGTCGCAGGCTGTGGTTCGCCGTCACGATAGGAACGGCCTGCACCACGTCTTCGAGGCAGAAGGACTGCCGCCGGGTTTCCGAATGGGTGGGCCGGACATGGAGCTAGCGCTTGATCCCTACGCCACCAGGACACCGAGCCCTCTCAGCAGCAACCTTCGTCGCCTTTGGACGCTACCCGCGGCACGTGAGCGCATCGTCCAAGCAGCATGCCTCGAACTCGAGGCATGGACTGGCGGCGGTGCTCAGGACGATCTCGGACCGCGGATGGCGCGATCCACGCGACTGCTGGCGTACGTCAGGACCTTCCCCCGTCAGGCGGTGGAGTTCAACCTCGCGCTGCCAGCGGATTCGGTGGTCACGCGTGCCAGGTTCATGGGGCCTGATGGGCCAATCGAGGTGCCAACAACCCCTGCGAGCGCCGGCACCGTTCGTCTTGCCAGTACGGGTGCGCTGAGCGCCGAATCGTTGCTGGGGGATGTTCTTGAAGGAACACTGGGCGAGGAACAGCGGCCTATCGAACGGCGCCCGCGCCGCATCGTCCCGCTTCGATGGGACGAGTTGCAGGGCTGCTTCGTCGAGACCGAACGAGTGGCTCTCGGCGAAGACAACGTCGTGCTCGCCATGGCCGACACACGCGCCCGACTGGAACGCCATCTGACCCAATGCGCCCGGCCCGGCTGGGAAGTGCTGGAGGATGTGGCCGGCGTCCCCCACGGATGGATTCTCGTTCGACAGGTACAGGTTGTAGGAGCGCCCGACGGCCAACCCCACGTGGAACTCCTTCCTCTTGTGCCCCGAGCACGGACGAGCCTCACCCTGCGCGGTGGTTTCGTCCTGCCGGGGCGGCTGCGCAAGTGGTCGTCGCTGGCGCCACCTGAAGTGGTCGCACTTGCGTCAGGTGCTTCGCGGGTCACCGTGAAGGTCTTTGAGGGCTCCCGGCTAGCCCCCGAGGATGAACTAGTATCTGAGTCGTCAGAGGGCGAACTCACGATCGTCTCAGTGGAGAGCCATGACCTAGACGATGGCGAGTACACGGTCGCGATGTACGTCGACTCTGAGAAGAGGCCTTCCTCCACGGCGACGATGCGTCTGCGTTCCGCAGACTCTCCGCTGTTCAACGTCGATGAGGTCGATCTGCAGCTTGTGTACGCGCCTGACAGTTCTCGGAAGTGGCCACTCTCCGCTGGTCCTGCCGATTGGCCGTCGTTCGTGAATGGCGCGAGAGTCGTGGAGCCCAAGGAGGGTTCCCCAGCGCAGACC
>JBASAN010000090.1:0-1883 GCA_049650625.1 Ornithinimicrobium sp. | reverse complement strand
CCTGGAGGGTGTCCAGGGCCGTCGATCGGTCAGGACTGACTTCAGTATGGCACACGATTCGCGCATAATCGCTTCAGGTCTGCAATTCGTGGTGTTCGAAGTGCCTCGGTAGCCCCTCGACTGTCGCGGGAGGCTGGGATTCGCGGGGGCTGACCGTCCGCCGACGCGTAACAGTCCCAAGTGGTGGATGGAGTAGCGGTCGAGCGCTCGGGCGTCCGGCCCCACGTCTCGAACGGTGTCGGCAGACTCTTCGGCCCGCAGTCGAACTGATTCGATCTAACCCGCGTCATAGTGGGCTACTAGAGACTTCCTGCAGGGCCGGTGTCTGGCCAGACTCGGTCCAGGTACCCGGCGGGGCTCGCTCTCTATTGGGCTGCCCACCCGCGTGCGGGTGTGGCTCTCTTCCGGTCTGCAGCCCGCCGGGCACCGTTGACGAGGCGTGGCTCAAGAAGGGACTGCCCTGCTCGTAGTAGCAATGCCCACCTCGCCGTCCACATCGGAACGAGTGAACGTGGGAGCAGAACATGGAACAGGTCGTCATCGGGGTTGATCCCCACAAGCTGTCAGCGACCATCGAGGTCGTCGACCACAACGAGAAGCAGCTGGGCTCGGGCCGGTTCACCACCGACCGGGCCGGCTACACAGCGATGCGGTCCTATGCCAAGGCATGGCCCGCGCGGGTCTGGGCCGTTGAAGGGGCCAACGGTGCCGGGCGACCACTGGCACAGCGGCTGCTCGAGGCCGGCGAACACGTCGTTGACGTCCCGGCCAAGCTCGCGGCCCGGGTCCGGCTCTTCGACACCGGCCACAACCGCAAGACCGACGCCCTCGACGCTCACTCCATCGCGATCGTTGCGGTCCGCACCAAGACCCTGCGGGTCCTGCAGATCGACGGTGAGCTCGAGGCCTTGCGGATGCTCACCGATCGCCGCGAAGCGCTCACCCGACGCCGGGTGCAGACTGTCGATCGGCTCCAGGCGCTGCTGGCCGAGCTCCTGCCCGGGCAGGCGAAGCGCGACATCACCACAGGTCAGGCCAAGGCCATGCTCGCCACGGTCCGTCCTCGTGACATCGCGGGCAAGACCCGCCGACGCATCGCTGCGGACGAGCTGGTCGAGCTGATCGCGGTGGAGACCAAGATCAAGAAGGCCACCGCTGAGCTCAAGGCGATCGTGCTGGCCCGCGGCTCACGGCTGATGGACTTGCACGGTGTCGGACCTGTCGTGGCCGCCCGGATCCTGGCCGACGTCGGCGACGTCACCAGGTTTGCCGACCGCAATCGGTTCGCGTCCTGGACCGGCACTGCACCGTTGGATGCGTCCTCGGGTGAACAGAATCGGCACCGTCTATCCCGAGCCGGGAACCGGCGGATGAACCACATGATCCACATCGCCGCGGTCACCCAGATCCGCCTCGACACCGAGGGCCGGGCCTACTACCGACGCAAGCGGGCCGAGGGCAAGAAGTTCCTCGAGGCGCTGCGATGTCTCAAGCGCAGGATCTCGGATGCCATCTACCGCCAACTCCTCGCCGACGCCCAGATCGCTGCTGGTGACGTTCGTGGTGCGGGTCCGGGAGGGCACTGCGGGGCGTCTCAAGAATCCAGCGCGGTCGATCTTCCCCCGCACATCGACACTTCGGATCAGCCACTTCCCGGACCCGCGAATCCGACGTTACGCCCGGCCCCGACAGCGCGGAAGATCAACCGCGACACAGCCCTCACGGCAACCGGTTGACAACAGAAGGGAGCCGAAGTGGGCGCCCAGGCTGAGCGCGCCGACATGCCTCGGCGGCTGGAGTGGCGTGCGTGCCCTTTGACCGCAACCCGCGGTCAGTCGCACGCCGTAAGTTGGTCCCGCTGTCGGCGCCAGGGACGTCCGCCA
>JBASAN010000089.1:0-2355 GCA_049650625.1 Ornithinimicrobium sp. | reverse complement strand
CGTGCCCCAGGTCGAACAGCTCGAACTCGGGCACGACCTCACGTTCCTGCGCCTGGACGTAGAGCTCGCTCATGAAGGGGTAGGGGTTGCTGAAGACGTCGTCGCCGAAGTTGACCGTGCCGCAGGTAAGGCTGCACGAGTCGGGCTCGGCGTCGAGCACGGTCAGCCGCCGTTCCAACGGGTCGTGCACCGACCCACCGGTGGACAGCTGCACGACCAGGTCGGTGGCTTCCCGAAGGGCCTGCACCGTGTCCCGCAGACGCGTCGCGTCCAGAGTGGGGCGGTGGTCCTCGTCTCGGATATGCACGTGGATCAACCCGGCCCCGGCCGCTTCACACGTCCTGGCGGTCTCGACCAGCTCCTCGAGCGTGGTGGGCAGCTGGGGACAGTCGGCCTTCGTGGTCTCGGCACCGGTCGGAGCGACCGTGATGAGGGTGTGACCGGGGTGACCGGCCATCAGGCGGGACCGATCAGCGTCTGGGCGGCACTGGTGACACCGACCGCCAGCTCAGCGTCCGGATCGGTGTTGCGCTTGATGACGGCCAGCGCGATGGGGCCGTCGGTATAGTGCCGCGCCACGCTGGTGACCGTGCCGATCGGCCGGGTCGGCGCTGCGTCCGGCTCGGTCTGGTCCCCGACTCGGATCGCCTCTCCCGGCTCGGGCAACGTGTGCCCCGAGCCGTCCAGGTGAAGGAAGACCATGCGACGCGGTGGCCGGCCGAGGTTGTGCACCCGGGCCACCGTCTCCTGCCCGCGGTAGCACCCCTTGTGCAGATGCACCGCCGTGCGCAGCCAGTCCAGCTCGTGCGGGATCGTGCGGTGGTCGGTGTCCACTCCCGCGCGAGGACGCCAAGCGTTGACCCGCAGCGCCTCGGCAGCCCACAGGCCCGCCAACGGCCGTTCGCCGACGACGGACTCCACTTCGGCACGCGGCACGATCAGCTCGCGCCACGCTCGCCCGGCCCCTGGGTGCCCCTCGACCGGACCGTAGGCCACGCTGTCCCCCACGACCCCGGGCCAGGGATCCACCCAAGCCAGCGGCTCGCCGGGTCCGGACTCGACCCCGATCGGCTCACCGAGCACCGCGAAGTCCTCGCTCCGGTCACGCACGTCGACCCGCAGCATGAACTTCATCGAGTCCAGCCAGGCGCGCACCGCCTCAGCTGCGCCCCCCGGCTCGGTGGTCACCCAGGTGGTCTCACCGTCGTCCACGACGTGCAGCGCGTGCTCGATGTGTCCCTTGGGGGACAGGATCAGCGTCTCGATGCTGTGGCGCGGCTCCAACGTCGCCATGTGCTGGGTGGTCAACGAGTGCAACCAGGTCAGGCGGTCCGCCCCGGTGACGGTCAGGACGCCACGGTGAGACAGGTCGACACACGCCAACGACTCCTCCAGAAGGCGCTGCTCCCGGCTCGGGTCACCGTAGTGCGCCGCGACACCCTGGTCCTTGCCGACGGCGAGCACCGCCCTGGGCCGAGCCGCCAACGGGCTCATCGGGCGGCTCGCCACGTCGGTGGAGTCCACATCTGGTCCTACGCTCATGTCACCTCTTGGTCGTGGTGGTGCTTGCTTCGGCAGTCCCGGCAGTGGCCGTGGATCGCCATATGGGTCACCTGGGCGTCAAAGCCGTGGGCCTCCCAGAGATTCCGGGCCAGGTCCCGCGCCAACGCCGGTGAGGCCTCCACGATGTCCCCGCAGCCCCGGCATACCAAATGCAGATGGTCGCCGTGCTCGGGCAGGTGGTAGGTCGGGGGGCCATGATGGACGTGGCTGTGCCGGACCAACCCCGCTCCGGCCAACGACTCCAGGTTCCGATACACGGTCGAGGCCGGCAGCGGCGCCTCACCGTCCTGGGCCAGCGCCCCGCTGAGCTCCTCCGGGGTGGCGTGGCCCAACCGCTCCAGAGCCGCGAGCACCCGGCGCCGCGGAACCGTCATCCGCAACCCGGCCTCCCGCAGCTGACCAGCCCGATGAGCACTGCTCGTCGCGGCGGATGCTTCGCGGGTTCCCATCACTGCACGGTACCCACTGTCGGCTCTGCGCATCGACCCCGCATCCAGCCGACATCCAGCCCACGTACAGTTTTCGTCCCGCCCGGTCCCAGGAACCGCAGATTAGACTTCGGCGCATGAGCGATAACCGCGAGGCGGGGGTCAGCGGGATGTTCGACGGGTCCTCGAGTGACAGCCACCATGATGGCAACGACTCCTACAGCGACGACCGGGGCCGGCCGGGGCCGCCCCGGCGACGCCGACGGGGGCTGCGCATCGCGGTGGTCTCCCTCGTGCTGCTCAGCCTCCTGGTCGTCGGAGGGGCGGCCGGATACCTGGCGTTCCTGAACAACAAGGTCAACAA
>JBASAN010000088.1:0-31545 GCA_049650625.1 Ornithinimicrobium sp. | reverse complement strand
GCGTGGACGACACGATCGTCTTCCCGCAGCTCACGCAGACCGAGATCGTCCAGATCGTCGACATGATGGTCGTCAAGCTGGACGAGCGCCTGAAGGACAAGGACATGGGCATCGAGCTCACCCCGTCTGCCAAGGCGCTCCTGGCCAAGAAGGGCTACGACCCGGTGTTGGGTGCACGGCCTTTGCGTCGAGCGATCCAGCGTGAGATCGAGGATGCACTGTCGGAGAAGATTCTGTTCAACGAGCTGGAGGCCGGACAGATCGTCCTGGTCGACACCGAAGGTGAGGGCAAGAGCGAGGCGTTCACCTTCGTCGGCACGCAGAAGTCCGACATGCCTGACACGGTGCCCGTCGAGGCCACGTCGGCCGACTGACGCCACCCATCGGCCGAGCCTGAGGTCCTCGCGACTAGCCTTCGTCGAAGCCGTACCAGATCGCGCGCTCGAGTCCCTGACTCGGGCGCGCGATCTGCGTGCTGCGGAGCAGGCCCTCCTGGACCAGGGCCGCCAGGCATCGTTCCCGTTGTCCGTCGTCCTGCGGCCACGCCTCGACGAACTCGCCAGCGGGTAGCCAGCCGTCGTGGTCGCGCAGCCGTTGCAGCAGAGCGCCGCGACACTGTCGGTCGCTCCCGTGCCAGGACTGCCCGCGATGGGCGGGACCGGTGTAGGCAGGTCGACCCGCCCGCAGCCACGCACACCGGTTGCGGACTGGGCAGACGTCGCATCGCGGGGCACGGGCGGTGCAGACCAGCGCGCCGAGCTCCATCACGCCGACGTTCCACCGGACGCTGTCCCGTTGGTCCGCGGGTAGAGCCTCCCGGGCCAGGTCGGTGTCGCTCTTGGTGAGCGACGGCGCAGGGAGAGCCGCTCCGCTGATGGACCGGGCCAAGACACGACGCACGTTGGTGTCGACCACCGTGGTGCGGGCGCCGAACGCGAAAGCGGCCACTGCGGCGGCGGTATAAGTGCCGATGCCGGGGAGGGTCAACAAGGTGCTCTCCTGGCTCGGCACCTCACCGTGATGTTCGTCCACGATCGCCTGCGCGCAGGAGTGCAGTCGGATCGCTCGCCGGGGGTAGCCAAGGCGCTCCCACGCTCGGACCGCCTCGCCGGGGGCTTCGGCGGCCAGGGCCGCGGGGTCGGGCCACCGCGACATCCACCGCTGCCACACGGGTTCGACCCGGACGACAGGCGTCTGCTGGAGCATCACCTCCGAGACCAGCACGGCCCAGGGCGAGGCGTCGGCAGAGCGCCACGGCAGATCCCGGGCGTGCTCGGCATACCACCCCAGGATCGGCTTGTGCAGCGCTGGTGCGCTGCTCACACGTGGCGCTCCATGATGCTGCTCTCAGCGAGCCGGGAGAGCCCTTCGCGCACAGCCCGAGCGCGCCATTCACCCACGCCCTCCACTGCGGTGAGATCTTCGACCCCGGCCGAGAGCAAGGCCTGCAACCCGCCGAAGTGGTCGATGAGGCGGTCGGCGATGGTGGGTGGCAGTCTCGGGATACGAGCCATCAGTCGAGCCCCCAGGGGGTAGACGGTGCTGTCGAGTCCTTCGGTGGACCCGTGGAAACCCAGACAGCGCGCGACCGCCCCCAGGTTGAGCAGGTCGGTGGCGGTCAGGGCGTCGATGCTGCGCAGGATCTCGGCCTCGGTCCGTGCCGTGGGAGCCTGATGGGCGTAGTCACGCACCACCAGCTCGCGACTGAGTCCGATCCCCCCGACGAGCTCACTGAGCTGCAGACCGATGAGCCGGCCGTCGACCCCCAGCTCGACCCGGTACTGAGCGATCTCGTGGCTGATCCGGCGCACCATTTCGAGGCGCTGCAGCATGGCGGCCGCGTCACGCACGGTCACGAGGTTCTCGATCTCCAGCGCCGACAAGGTGCCGGCTACCTCGTCGAGTCGGGACCGATAGCGCTCCAAGGTCTGCAGCGCCTGGTCGGCGCGGGACAGGATCTGGGTGGAGGAGTCGAGGACGTGACGCAGGTCTCCGACGTAGACCGCGACCAGGGACATCGACTGGCTGACAGAGACGACCGGGCAGCCGGTCTGCTTGGCGGTCCGCTCCGCGGTGCGATGGCGGGTGCCGCTCTCCCGCGTCTCGATGCTGGGGTCCGGCACGAGCTGGACGGCGGCCCGCACGATCCGAGTGACGGCGCGGTCCAGCACGATCGCCCCATCCATCTTGGCCAGCTCGCGCAGCCGTGTCGCGGAGAATTCGACCGGCAGCTCGAAACCACCGGTGCACAGCTCGATGACGTTCGGGCCGTCGTCCAGCACGATCAGGGCGCCGGTCCGACCCCGGAGGATTCTCTCCAGCCCGTCGCGGAGGTCGGTGCCGGGCGCCACCGCGGCCAACGTGGCTCGCAGGACGTCCTCGTCGGTGGATGCTGCTTCGTCAGTCTGTGCCACGTGGTGCAGCCCCGCCTTCACGCTCATTGTCGGGCGACATTCGGATCGCGCTGGCGCAGTGCTCCGCGGGGTCAGGATCGCGGTGGCCATGTCGCTGGGTGGCCGTGATGCGCACGTCGGCTCGCGCACCGCTACCCCGTGGTCATGGAAACCTCAGGCGGTCTCTGGCGCGCGAGTCCTGACGTGATCCTGCCACGACCGATCACCATCTCGCAGGCTGGCGTCGGCGGTTATCGACTTTGGTCGATGACCGCGGCCCCGTGGCTCTGCTCGTCGAAGGCCATCACCGTTGCTTCGGCGAGCGTGGACGCCTGGGCCACCTTCATCCCAGCGGGAGGTGCCCCCTCGTCCAGCGACCCCGAGGGCACGATCGCTCGGCGGAAGCCGATCCGGGCGGCCTCGGCCAACCGACGAGGAACCCCGGTCACGGACCGCAGCTCGCCGGCCAGGCCGACCTCGCCGAAGGCCACGGTGCCCAACGGCAAGGCTCGGTCGACCGTGGCCCCAGCCAGGGCGAGGGCCATCGCCAGGTCGGCGGCCGGCTCACTGAGCCGAGCCCCGCCCACCGTGGACACGTAGCAGTCGGCGCCGGCGAGGTCGAGCCCGACGCGACGTCCGAGTACGGCCAGGATCATGGCGATCCGCGAGGAGTCGATGCCGCTGGTCGTGCGACGTGGACTACCTCCTCCGGAGGGCGTCATCAGTGCTTGCACCTCGGTGACCAAGGGGCGGCGCCCCTCCAACGTCACGGTGACGCATGTGCCGGCCACCGCAATGTCGCGGCTGGTCAGGAACAACGCGCTGGGGTCGGGCAGGCCCACGATGCCCCGGTCGCCCAGGTCGAAGCAGCCCACTTCGTCGGTGGGGCCGAAGCGGTTCTTCACGGCCCGGACCAGCCGCAACCGGGAGTGTCGCTCTCCCTCGAACTGGATCACCACGTCGACCAGGTGCTCCAGGACCCGGGGTCCGGCGATAGAGCCGTCCTTGGTGACGTGGCCGATCAGGAGCGCAGAGATGTTCGCGGTCTTCGCGCACTGGATGAGCGCCGAGGACACCTCCTTGACCTGACCGACGTTGCCGGGAGCGCCCTCGACGTCCGCACTGGCCAAGGTCTGGACGGAGTCGACGATCAGCAGGCTGGGCTGCACCTTCTCGATGTGACCCAGCACCGCCGCGAGGTCGGTCTCGGCAGCGAGGTAGAGCGTGGGAGCCAGGGCGGCGATGCGCTCGGCTCGCAGCCGGACCTGCGCAGCCGACTCCTCGCCGGAGACGTAGAGGACCGTTCGCCCGCCACGCGCGGCTCGGGCCGCCACGTCCAGCGCCAAGGTGGACTTACCGATCCCGGGCTCGCCGGCCACCAGCACCACCGCGCCGGGGACCAGCCCCCCGCCGAGCACGCGGTCGAACTCTCCGACCCCGGTGCTCTGGGCTTTGGCCAGGTCGACGCTGACCTCGCCGATCGGGACAGCGGGACGCAACGGCACGACGGCGGCGGTCCGAACCGTCGCGCCTCCAACGTCGGTGACGCTGCCCCACTCCTGGCACTCGCCGCAGCGACCGACCCACTTGATGCTCGTCCACCCACACTCGATGCACCGGTAGGCCGGGGCGTTCTTCTTGGAGGCAGTGCTGCGCGCAGAGGTGGTGGCCATACCGAGCAGGCTATGTGCCGCTACCGACAGTGCCCGGTCCCACCGTCCGCGGGGCGGCGTAGGTGCGGTGGTAGAGGTTGACGGCGTAGTCCACGCCCAGACCATCATGCTCGGCCAGGATGGTGGCAGCCACGTCAGGGGCGAACTCGATGCCCACGACCGCCTCGAAGTCGCGACGACTCTCGAACTGCCACCGCATGTCCACCGGGGTACGCGTCCAACCCATCCGCGTCCAGAATCGGGTGACCGCAGCGCTGTCGTAGTCGGGCCAAGCCCGCCTGAACCAGCGACCGAACGTGGAGCGCGTGGCGTCGTTGTCGATGACGAACGCGGTGCCCCCTGGTGCCATCACCCGGTCCAGCTCGGCCAGCCCCGGTTCGCAGCCGGGACCGAAGAAGTAGGCCCACCGGGCGTGCGCCACGTCGATCGATCCGGCTGCCACGGGCAACGCCTGGGCGGCTCCCTGCCGGACCTCGATGCCACGGACGTCCACACCGAGGTCGCTGAGGCCCGAGAGACGCTCTTGCGAGCGTGCGACCAGCGGCGGGTGCGGTTCGACGCCGACGACGGTCGCGGCCCACCGGCTCAAGATCGGTAGGTGGTACCCGCTACCGCAACCGATGTCCAAGACGTTGGCTCCCGGCAGGTCAGCGACCGTAGCCATAGCCGCCCAGATTGCGCCGTCGGGGTCGACGCCTCGGTTCTCCAGCTCGTAGACATCGGGGTGGTGCCAGATGTTCGGGCTGATAGTCGCCCGTGCCTCACCCATCATTCCGGACCGTCTTGGCGCCGGCGCCGGTCGCCGGATGGACGAACAACGGAAGCTGCCGTCGACCCCCCGGTCGGCTGGCGGCAGCCACACGCGGCTGCCGCTGGTCCATCACCTCGTCACACAGCCGGGCCAGCAGGCGGTAGGCCGGCAGTCCGATCAGTTCCACCAGCTCGTCCCGCAGCGAAACGTAGACGGGGTCGGGAGCGGAGTGGGCGCTCTGGGCCGAGGTGCAGTACCAGTCGAAGTCGTGACCACCGGGGCCCCAGCTTCCACGGTCGAACTCCTCCAGCGTCATCTCGGTGTAGGTCGTCTCGTCGGCGCGCTTGATCGTGCGGTAGCTCCGCCGGATCGGCAGCTGCCAGCAGACGTCCGGCTTGGTGGTGTGCGGTGGGACCCCGTTGAGCAGCGCGTGCTGATGGAGCGCGCAACCTGCGCCCGCGGGGAACCCGGGACGGTTCAAAAAGATACAGGCGCCCTCCACCCGTGCGGTGGCCATCTCTGCTGCCGACGCGTCGTCCTCTGGCTCGACCGCAGAAGTCCACCCGGTGCGGTGTCCGACATCGTGCATCTGCCATTCGTCAGGGCCCAGCTCATCCACGACGCGTCTCACCCGGTCGAGGTCGTCCCGATCGCTGAAGTGAGCCCCCAGGGTGCAACAGCCGTCCTCAGGTCGCTCCGCATACACCCCCGGGCAGCCATCGCCGAAGATGCAGCGCCACGACGAGGTCAACCACGTCAGGTCGGCGCGCACCCGCTGGCCCACCTCGTCCGGATCGGTGAACTCGGCCCACATCCGCGGTCCATCGAGGGTGACCTCGTCGTGGTCTGCGTTCGCCGTCACCGGGCCAGCGTAGGGCCTGGCTGCGGCGATCCTGAGAAGTCGCCCGGGCCCGGGGGTCTACTGTGTGCGGCATGGAAGGATCTGCGCGTGGCTGTCGATAGTCCGCATCCGAAGATCCCGATCCATCTGTCCACCTCGTCGGTCTATCCCCAAGGGCCCGGCTACTGCTTCGACCTGGCCGAACGCCTCGGCTACGACGGCGTCGAGGTGATGGTGTGGAGTGACGAGGTCACCCAGGAGGCCAAGCCTCTGATCGCTCTCTCCCACCTGCACGGACTGCCGATCGGGGCTATCCATGCACCCACACTGTTGCTCTCCCAGCGGCTATGGGGGTGGGACCCCTGGGGCAAGATCGACCGGTCACTGGAGCTCGCCCGTGACGTCGGCGCACCAGTGGTGGTCGTCCACCCGCCGTTTCGGTGGCAGCGGCGGTACGCCGACACGTTCATTGAGGGTGTGGCGCGGCGTGAGCGTGACAGCGGCATCACGATCGCGGTGGAGAATATGTTCCCGTGGCGAGTTGGACGGGCTGACCTTCAGGCCTACCTCCCCGCTCACGACCCGACCGACCTTCCCTACGAGCACCTCACCTTCGATGTCTCGCACGCGGGGACGGCGGGGAGCGACGCGTTGCTGATGGTGCAGCAGCTCGGGCCCCGGGTCGCCCATCTTCACCTCGGAGACAGCTTCGGCACCTTCAAGGACGAGCACCTGGTGCCCGGTCGTGGAGTGCAGCGCTGCGCCGAGGTTTTGCAGCACCTCGTGCACACCGACTTCGGCGGGGTGGTGAGTCTGGAGGTCAGCACACGCAAGGCGGAGCGCGCTCAGCGGGAGCTCGACCTGGAGGAGTCCCTAGCCTTCGCCCGAACCCACCTGAGGGCACCTTCGGTCACGAGTGGACCGTAGCGGCGTCCCCGAGACACGGGCGGCGGGCCGGGATGCCATCAGCCGGCGAGGGCGCGTAGCCTGACCCCATGAATCTCGGGATCCTGGACCCTTCTCCGCTGCTCCGACGAGGTCTGTTGGAAGTGAGTCGCCACGACTCGCTGCGCACTGTGATCGAGAAAGCGCCGGTCAGTCGAGGAGTGGTCAACCGCTTCGTCGCCGGCGCCGACAGCGAGTCGGCCGTGTCCGTCTCACGGGAGCTGGCTGACACCGGCCGCAGCGTCACCATCGACTATCTGGGCGAGGACACCCTCGATGTCGAGATGGCCACCGGCACCAAGAACGCCTACCTCGAGCTGCTGCAGCAGCTGTCGGAAGCAGGTCTGACGAGCTCGGGCAAGGTCGAGGTCAGTCTCAAACTCAGCGCATTGGGTCAGGCCCTGGGGGCCGACGGGCATCAGATGGCGATGGCGAACGCACGGGAGATCTGTCGGGCCGCCTCCAACGCCGGCACCACGGTGACGCTCGACATGGAAGACCACACGACGACGGACTCGACTCTGGACAGCCTCCGCGAGCTGCGGCAGGACTTCCCCTGGGTGGGTGCCGTCGTGCAGTCCTACCTGCACCGCACCGAGTCCGACTGTCGCGACCTGGCCTACGAGGGCAGCCGGGTGCGTCTGTGCAAAGGGGCCTACAACGAGCCGGAAACCGTGGCCTACCAGGACAAGAGCGACGTGGACAAGTCCTACGTGCGCTGCTTGAAAGCGCTGATGGCCGGCGGCGGATACCCCATGGTGGCCAGTCACGACCCCCGGATGGTCGAGATCGCCGGCGCGCTCGCCGACCGCGAAGGCCGGGCCAAAGACAGCTTCGAATATCAGATGCTGCTGGGCATCCGACCGGACGAGCAGCAGCGCCTGAGCGACGACGGCAACACCGTGCGGGTCTATCTGCCCTACGGCGACCAGTGGTACGGCTACCTGGTCCGCAGGATGGCTGAGCGCCCCGCCAACCTGGTCTTCTTCGCGCGGTCCGTGCTGACGACGGGCTGAGCGCCGTGCAGATCGCCATCCTGGGTGCCGGGGTGATGGGAGGCACCTTGCTGTCGGCGTTCGTTCGTGCGGGCCACGCTCGGGACGACATCACGATCAGCGACAAGGTTGCGGGCCGTCGTGACGAGGTCGGTGCGCTGCACGGCGTCACAGCAGCCGATCCCACGGTGGCCAGCCGCGGCGCCTCTGTGGTCATCCTCGCGGTGAAGCCCCAGGAAATGAAGGCGTTGTTGACCGAGATCGGCCACAGTGTCGAGCCCCGTGCCCTCGTCATCTCGATCGCGGCCGGAATCAGCACGGAGTTCCTCGAGGCACATCTGCCGGAGGGGACCTCGGTGGTCCGGGCCATGCCGAACACCCCCGCGCTGGTGGATGAGGCGATGTCCGCCTTGGCTCTCGGTCGGCACTGCAGCATCGAGCACGGCGCGCAGGCCGAGGCCCTCCTGGCCACCATCGGCCGGGTGGTCACCCTTGACGAGCAGCATCTCGACGCCGTGACAGCGCTCTCCGGCAGTGGTCCCGCCTACATCTTCTACGTGGTCGAGGCGATGATCGAGGCCGGTGTCCTGCTCGGTCTGCCACGGGTGACCGCGACCGAGCTGGTGGTGCAGACCCTCTACGGCGCGGCCACGATGATGCGTCAGACGGGGCAGCACCCCACCGTGCTGCGCGAGCAGGTGTCCAGCCCCGGCGGCACCAGTGTGGCTGCGCTGCGGCAGCTCGAGGACCACAAGGTCCGGGCGGCTTTCATGACGGCCATCGAGGCTGCAGCTCGGCGATCGCACGAGCTTTCCGCCTCGGACTGAAGCGTTTTCACGCATCGGCCGCCCGGTTCGTTGCTCATTCGTCACCTTTGTTCGGCTCGACAGCGGGTCGACCTGTGCCACAGTATGCGCATGACTGAGATCAGTGTGCGCCGACTTTCAGAAGAGGACTGGGACGAGTATCGGCAGACCCGGCTGCGTGCCCTGAAAGAGTCTCCGGAGGCCTTCGTGGCCTCCGCTGCGGAGGAGAACGACTACCCGGAAGAGCGTTGGCGAGACCGGATGCGCCGGTCCCAGCGACTGTTGGCCGAGCGCGAGGGGCAGGCTATGGGGGTGGTCAGCGTCGGGTCCGAGAACACCGCCGACGATGCTGTGGGGGAGCTGTTCGGACTGTGGGTCTCGCCCGACGCCCGTGGCACCGGCGTGGCACGCCGACTGCTCGAGGCGGCGGCGCGGGCGGCGCGTGAGTCCGAGATGAAGCATTTGGTCTACTGGGTCGGCACCGACAACGGCCGCGCCGTGGCCTTCGCCAGCAGTTTCGGTTTCCGTCCCACCGACAACCGACGCCCGATGCCGATCCGGGGCGCCGATGTCGAGGATGAGGACGCCGAGGAGATGGCGATGGTGCTGCCGCTGGGAGCATCGACGGGAAACATCCCGACCAGCCTGTGAGGCTCAGGGCCGAGCAGCCAGCTGTTCGATGTACTTGCTCGGTCCGGACACGATCATCATGTGGTGTTGGCCCACCTTGGTCTCCGGCAGGGCATGCATGAAGTCCTCACCCGGCGCTTTCACGCCGACGACCGTCACCCCGTAGCGCTTACGGATATCGGTCTCCCCGAGCGTGAAACCGATCATCTCCTGCGCCGGCCTCATCTTCACGATGGCGTAGCCGTCCTCGAACTCGATATAGCCCTCCATCTTGCCGTTGACAAGGTGGGCCACTCGTCCGCCCGACTCCGCCTCGGGGAAGATCACATGGTGCACGCCGATCCGCTCCAGGAGTCGCGCGTGCTCGGCACTGACGGCCTTGGCCCAGATCGAGGGTATGCCGAGGTCCACCAGGTTGCCCACGGTGAGCAGAGACCCCTCGATGGAGGTGCCGATGCCCACCACAGCGATCCGGAAGTCACGTGGCTTGGCGGTGCGCAGCTCCTCGGGGTTGGTGGCATCGATGGTCTGCACCCGCATCAGCTTGCGGGCGTAGCGCTCGGCCACGTTGCCGTTGATCTCGATAGCGTGGACGCGATATCCCAGACGGTCCATCTCCAGCGCGGCCGCCGCCCCGAAGCGTCCGAGACCGATCACCAGCACGTTCTCGTCGAACAGTTGATTCTTGGCCATCCAGGGCTCCTCGTCTTGGTGATGCCGTCGTTGTGCTGTTCTCGGCTAGCGTGCGTCCATGATCGCGGCATATGTCGCCTGGGACCAACGTTTCACGGCGTACGACTTCGGGCTAGGCCACCCCATGCATCCGATGCGGCTGAACCTGACCCATCAACTCGCTCACCATCTGGGCCTGCTGGACCACGCGGACGTCATGGTCGCTCCGTCCCAGCCTGCCGATGACACGGCGCTGGCCACGGTGCATACCCCGGACCTGATCGCCACGGTGCGCGCGTTGTCCGCGGACCCGCGCGCCGCGCACGGGCAGCTGGGCATCGGCGACGCCGACACCCCGGCGTTCGTCGGCATGCACGACGCCAGTGCGCTGGCCGTCGGGGCCACCCTCGACTGTGCTCGTGCCGTGTGGGAGGGCAGGGCGCAGCATGCCGTGAACATCGCGGGCGGACTGCATCACGCGATGCCCGGGCGAGCGGCGGGCTTCTGCGTGTACAACGACGCGGCCGTCGGCATCCGTGAGCTCCTGGAAGCGGGGGCCGAGCGGGTGGCCTACATCGATGTCGACGTCCATCACGGCGATGGCGTCGAGACCGTCTTCTGGAACGATCCGCGCGTGCTCACGGTCTCCCTTCATCAAAGTGGTCGCACCCTCTTCCCCGGGACGGGCTCACCGGCGGACACCGGGGGCGCAGCCGCCCCCGAGAGTGCAGTCAACGTGGCGCTTCCGCCTGGGACCGGCGATGGCGGCTGGCTCCGGGCCTACCAGGCGGTGGTCCCGCAGGTGGTCCGCGCCTTCGACCCCGACATCATTGTCAGCCAGCACGGATGCGACTCCCATCATTCGGATCCGCTGGCCCATCTGGACCTCACGATCGACGGTATGCACACCGCTTGCACCTGGATCCACGAGCTGGCTCACGAGGTCAGCGGCGGCCGGTGGGTCGCGCTGGGGGGCGGCGGGTACGAGCTGGTGGAGGTGGTACCTCGAGCGTGGGCCCACGTCATCGCCATTGCGGGTCATCGTCCGGTTCGGTTGGACCAGCCGACTCCCGCCGCGTGGCTCGAGATGGTGGAGCAGGTCTGCGGGGTGCCGGGTCCGACGACGATGGGCGACCGAGGCGGGGTGCCGATTCGCTACGGGTCCTGGGAAGAGGGATACGAACCGGAGGACCCGGTGGACATGGCCATCATGGCGACGCGTATGGCGGTCTTCCCCGGACTCGGTCTGGACCCGTACTTCGACTGATCCCCGATATGAGATGCATCACAATGATGCGAATGCGGCGTGTCGCGCTGGACTAAACCCGGAAGACTTTCTCTACGCAGGATCACCCTCTATGGTGGGCGCACGGCACGGCCTTGGAGTCCCGTGGGTGCCGCTGCGACCGGATCTAGAGACAAGGATGCCCGATGGGCGAGGAACGCCAAGTGGCCGAGATGTCGTTTATGACCGTTGCAGAAGTTGCCACCCTGATGCGCGTCTCCAAGATGACGGTCTATCGGTTGGTGCACAACAACGAGCTGCCGGCGATCCGCGTCGGTCGTTCGTTCCGGGTGCCATCGGCGGCAGTGCAGGACTACCTGAGTGAGTCCTACCACGGCACGGCGTGACGATCGCGAGTTAGGGGCACTTGCGGCGGGGCGATAGGCTGACGCCCTCCGCATCGAGGTCCGGTGCGATCCCCACACGAAAGACTCGGTACATCCATGGGTTCAGTCATCAAGAAGCGCCGCAAGCGGATGGCAAAGAAGAAGCACCGCAAACTGCTGCGCAAGACGCGTCACCAGCGTCGCAACAAGAAGTAGCAACCTCGGCGCGGTGATGCGCTGATGACGGCACCCGCCCACGAGGCCGGTGAGGAGTTCGCGACGCTCGTGCCGGCTGCCGATGGGCAGGGCCGAGCGGTCCGCGTCAGCGTCCTGACCAGGACCGGATGCCATCTGTGCGCCCGTGCTCAGGTTGCGATCGACGAGGTTACCGACGCTCTGCAGATCGGGGCCTGGTCGGTCGATATCGACGCCCAGGAGCCAGGGCTGCGCACCCAGCTCCTCTCGCGATACGGCGAATGGCTCCCGGTGATCTTCGTGGACGGGCGGGCCCACGACTACTGGTCGGTCGATCGTGAACGGTTGCGCCAGACTCTGCTGGAGACCTGAGCGGGCACCCGCGGCGGCTCGGAGAAAATACTTCGATGACTTTGTGCATTTCTTCACAAAGTCCTATCCTGGGCAGACCAACATCTCGTGTGGCTGCCAGCGTGGTCGTCATGGGGGATCCGAAGGGAGCCGGTGTCGTCGTGGATTCACTGCCAGCACGCCGCGGCGTCTCGGATGCCACCGTTGGCCGCCTGCCGGCCTATCGCAGGGCCCTGAACGACATCGCCGAGGGCGGCGGCACCACGGTCTCCTCCCGCGAGCTGGCTGCGGCGGCCGGAGTGCAGCCCGCCCAGCTACGCAAAGACCTTTCGCACCTCGGCTCCTACGGTGTCCGGGGTGTCGGCTATGACGTTGACCAGCTGCGAGAGCAGATTGCTGCCCATCTCGGCCTGTTGAACTACTGGCCCGTGGCCATCGTGGGGGTGGGGAACCTGGGCCGGGCGTTGGTGGCCTTCAAGGGGTTCTCCCGTCGGGGTTTCCACATTGTGGCCTTGGTGGATGACGACCCGCAGATCGTCGGCGAGGAGATCGCGGGGATCACGGTGCAGAGCCTGGACGACTTGGTGGCTAGTGGGATCTCTCTGGACTTCGGCGTCATCACGACTCCGGCCTCGGGTGCCCACCGCGTCGCTCAGGCGCTGGTGGATCTCGGGGTGCACTCGATCCTGAACTTCGCAGCAACCACACTCTCGGTGCCCGAGCACGTCGGGGTGCGGCAGGTCGACTGGTCCACCGAGCTGGAGATCCTGGCCTTCCACGCGCAGCGGCGCGGGGTGGCCCGACCAGTGGTGCCACAACGCTCGGCAGCGGGAGTGATCTGATGAGTCTGTTGGTTGTAGGCCTCTCGCACGAGACCGCCCCCCTGGAGGTGCTGGAGCAGATCGCGCAGCGTGCGGAGGCGGTGCAGGGGTTGCGCGAGCAGGTCCTGCGCGCTGAGGATGTGGCCGAGTCCATGGTGCTGGCGACGTGCAACAGAGTCGAGATCGTGGCCGAGGTCGACCGGTTCCACGGAGCGGTCAGTGACATCGCCGAGGCAGTGGCCCACGCCAGCGGCTACAGCCGGCGAGACGTCACGGAGCTGCTCTACGTGCACTACGACGAGCGGGCGGTGCATCACCTTTTCTCGATGACCTGTGGCCTGAACTCGATGGCTCTCGGCGAGCCCCAGGTCCTGGGGCAGGTGCGCGAGGCGCTCGCACTCGCACAACGTGTGGGATCCGTCGGGCCGCTGTTGAACCCGCTCCTACAGCACGCCCTCAAGGTGGGCAAGCGAGCCCACGCCGAGACCGACCTCGACGCCGTCGCCCGGTCGCTGGTGCAGCGGGGACTGGATCTTCTGGCTCCAGGGACGCCAGCTCTGACCCAGGCCAGAACGGTCGTGGTCGGTGCGGGCGCGATGGCGGCGTTGGCGACCGCCACAGTCCGAGCATCGAGCTCAGCGGACCTGATGATCATCAACCGCGACCCGGCCAAGTCCGCTGCGCTGGCGGACCGGCACGGCGCGTCCAGCGGGCTGTGGGGGGACCTGACCCGGCATCTGACCACCGCCGATCTCGTCATCTCCTGCACCGGTGCCACGCAGCCGGTCATCACGCGCGACATGGTGACGGCGGCCCTCGACGGCAGACCCCAGGGTCGATCGCTGGCCTTCCTGGATCTGTCGATGCCTGCCGACGTCGAGCCCGGCGTCGACCGGCTGCCGTCGGTGCGTCGGGTCGGTCTCGCCGACCTGCACGAGCACCACGACGCGACAGGTCGGGACTCTCATGTGGCGCAGGTGCTGGATGACGTTCGAGACGTGGTGACGGCGGAGGTCGCCGCCTACCAGGTGAGTCGTCGAGCGAAGGCGGTGGCTCCGACCGTTGCGGCTCTGCGGTCCCGGGCCGGGGTCGTGGTGCAGTCGGAGATGGAGAGACTGAGCCGCCGGTTGCCTTCCCTGGATGAGCGGGAGAGCGCGGAGATCCGTCAGGCGATGGCCCGGGTGGTCGACAAGCTCCTGCATACCCCCACGGTGCGCGCCAAAGAGCTCTATGACGACAACGGGCAACAGGACTACGCCACGATGCTGCGCGAGCTGTTCGACCTCGACCCGCACGAGACGGTAGCGGTGGCCGCACCGCCTGTCCTGGGTCCGGGTGACCACTCATGATCCTGGGCACCCGCGCGAGCGCACTAGCGATGACCCAGGCGAACTGGGTCGCTGCTCGTCTGCGCGAGCAGGGAGAGTCGGTCGACCTGGTGACGGTGCGCACGCACGGAGACGTCAGCAAGGCGCCCTTGACCGAGATCGGAGGCACCGGGGTCTTCGCCTCCGCGTTGCGCTCCGCGTTGCGCAGCGGCGAGATCGACGTGGCGGTGCACTCTTTGAAGGATCTGCCGGTGGCGCAGGAGCCCGGCCTTCGCGTCGCGGCGATCCCCGCTCGGGAGGATGCTCGAGACGTGGTCGTCACCGCGGATGGTCGAGAGCTCGACGCCTTGGCCGAGGGCTGCACCGTCGGCACCGGATCCCCCCGGCGCGCTGGGCAGCTGGCCACGATCGCCCAGCATCTGCGCATCGTCGGTATCCGGGGCAACGTGGACACCCGGGTGTCCAAGGTCCGCAGCGGCGAGGTGGATGCCGTGGTGCTCGCTGCCGCCGGGTTGCGACGTCTGGGTCGTCACGCCGACGTCAGCCAGACGTTGGAGCTGACGCAGATGTTGCCCGCTCCGGGGCAAGGTGCCCTCGCGATCGAGTGTCGGGACCCACGAGGATCGACCGGTCCCCGAGACGCCGAAGTGCACGAGGCGTGCGCCCGGTTGGATGACCGCGTGACTCGCGACTGCGTGACGGCGGAGCGAGCGATGCTGGCTCGTCTGGAAGCCGGTTGCACGGCTCCGGTCGGGGCCTACGCCGAGCCTGAGGGCTCCGGGGGCTACCGGCTCACCGGGTGGGTCGAGATGGACGGAAAAACGGCACGCGATGCCGCATCAGGGAACGAACCGCACCATCTCGGCGAGACCCTCGCCGAGCGCTTGCTGCACCACCTGTCCGTAGAGACGAAGAAGTCGATCCTCGTAATGGAGCGTGAATCGTGAGCACCCATGCCTATGTCGCTGCCCCCTCCACTCGGAAGGCCCCCAGTGCCCGTGTCGCCTTCGTCGGCGCCGGACCCGGCGACCCGGGTCTGTTCACCGTCCGCGCGCGTGACTACCTGTCGGCCGCCGATGTGATCGTGCTCGACTCTCTGCACCTGGCCGAACAGGTGCGGTCCTACGCCAAGGACGACGTGGTCTTCGTCGACGGCTCACGTGCCACCTCGGGGCGGGAGCTGACGGCCGGCTCCCGCGCCAAGCTGGTGGTGAAGACGGCCCGAGCCTTGGATGACCCCCATGGTCTGGTCGTGCGGCTGATGGACGGGGACCCCAGCGCGTTCAGCGGGTTGGCCGCCGAGGCCTCTGCGTGCAGCAAGGAAGGCATCCCCTTCGAGATCGTCCCCGGCGTGAGCACGGCGTGGTCCGTGCCGATGTATGCCGGAGTGCCGCTGACGGGGAGCAAGTCCAGTCACGAGCTGCACATGCTCGACGGCTCCGACTCCAAGGTCGACTACCGGTTGTCCGTCTCCGACGCGGTCACCGTGGTGGTGATGGGAGTGACCAAGGACCTGCGGCGAGCGCTGGCCGGCCTGCTGCAGGCTGGCCGGGACCCGCAGACGCCGGTGGCTCTGACCGAGCACGGCACCACGGTCACGCAGCACACTGAGGTGAGCTCGCTGCAGGAGGCGCTGTGCGCCCTGGAGGACGGGCGAGCCGAAGAGGCCGGCGTGGCTGTCGTGGGAGCACAGGTCGATCTGCGTGACGAGCTGTCGTGGTACGAGAACAAGCCGTTGTTCGGCTGGAACATCATTGTCCCGCGGACCAAGGACCAGTCCACCACGATGGTCGACCGACTGGCGTCCTACGGGGCGAGTGCTGCCGTGGTCCCCACCATCAGCGTGGAGCCTCCCCGCACGCCTCAGCAGATGGACAAGGCCATCAAGGGGCTGGTGACCGGGCGCTACGAGTGGGTGGGCTTCACCTCGGTGAATGCGGTCCGTGCGGTCCGGGAGAAATTCGACGACCTGGGCCTGGACGCGCGAGCCTTCTCCGGACTGAAGATCGCTGCCGTCGGGGGTGCGACCGCCCGGGCGCTGACCGACTGGGGCCTGATGCCCGACCTGGTCCCCGAGTCGGAGCAGTCCGCCCGCGGGTTGCGCGACGCCTGGCCGCCCTACGACGAGGTGCTCGACCCCATCAACCGCGTGTTCCTTCCCCGAGCCGACATCGCCACGGACACCTTGGTGGCCGGTCTGCAGGAGATGGGCTGGGAGGTCGATGACGTCACGGCCTATCGCACGGTACGGGCCAGTCCGCCGCCGATCGAGGTGCGCGAGGCGATCAAGGGCGGCCACTTCGACGCCGTCTGCTTCACCTCCTCGTCCACCGTGCGCAACCTGATCGGCATCGCCGGCAAGCCGCACGCCAACACCGTGGTGGCCTGTATCGGCCCCGCGACCGCCAAGACCGCTGAAGAGCACGGACTGACGGTCCACGTCGTGGCCCCGGATGCTGCAGCGGCGTCGCTGGTGGATGCGTTGGCCGGCTACGCGGCAGATCGCGGGGACCTGGCCACGGCGAACGGCGAGGCGATCCTGCGGCCGAGCCAACGGCGTGCCGCTGGTGGGCGGGCCACGGCCAAGGCAAGGGCGTGAGGCAGGGCTTCCCCGCTGAGCGACCTCGTCGACTGCGTCGAACCGCTGCGATGCGGACCTTGGTGGCTCAGACCACGGTGCGCCCCAGCAACCTGGTGTTACCGATGTTCGTCGCCGAGGCGAACACCGAGCCTGTGCCGATCACGTCGATGCCGTCGGTATATCAACACAGCATGGACTCGCTGCGTCGGGCCGCCGAGCAGGCGATCGCGACCGGGGTCGGCGGACTGATGCTCTTCGGGGTGCCCGCGCGACGAGACCCCGTCGGCAGCGGCGGCATAGACCCCGAGGGAGTGCTCAACCGCGCACTCGGCCACCTGCGGGAGGACTTGGGCCGCAACGCGGTCATCATGGCCGACGTCTGTCTCGACGAGTTCACCGACCACGGACACTGCGGGGTGGTGGACGCCCGAGGAGAAGTCGACAACGACGCGACCGTGGAGCTGTACGGCCAGATGGCGGTGGCACAAGCGGCCGCCGGCGCTGACGTGGTCGCACCGTCAGGGATGATGGATGGTCAGGTCGGGGTCATCAGGTCAGCACTCGATGCGGCTGGACATGCTGACGTATCCATCCTGGCGTACACCGCCAAGTACGCCTCCGCCTACTACGGCCCCTTTCGGGAAGCCGTCGACTCCACGCTGGTCGGTGACCGCACGACCTACCAACAGCAGCCGGGCAACCGGACCGAAGCGGTGCGCGAACTGAGGCTGGACCTGGCCGAAGGGGCCGACATGGTGATGGTGAAGCCGGCGCTGGCCTATCTGGACGTGCTCAGTGACGTCGCGGCCCACAGTGACGTGCCGGTCGCCGCGTACCACGTCTCGGGGGAGTACGCCCAGATCGAAGCCGCAGTGGAGCGCGGCTGGCTGGACCGCGAGCGGGTGGTTCTGGAGGCGCTGACGTCCATTCGTCGTGCCGGTGCAGACTTCGTGTTGACGTACTATGCCGACTACGCTGCGCGACTCCTGAACAGGCCGGAACGAAAAGATGACTCCTCAAGCGCACACTGAGCCCGATCGCGTCCTTGCCTCGGCAGATGAGCCCTCAGACGCCCTCGCGGCTGGGGATGTGCGCTGGCTGGACGAGCCTGAGCAACGAGCGTGGCGCGCGTGGCTTCGCGGGTACCGACTGTTGATGGTTGCCCTGGAGGACGGACTCGCCGGTTCGGGAGTCCGGATGGGGGAGTACGAAGTGCTTTCGATGCTGGGGGAAGCGCCCGAAGGGCGGATGCGGATGTCCGCGCTGGCCGACAAGGTGGTGCAGTCGCGAAGCAGGCTGACCCACACGGCCAAGAGGCTTGAAGGGTTGGGACTGGTCCAGCGGGAGCGCATCGTGCGCGACGGCCGAGGCGTCGAAGTCGCGGTGACCCAGGCCGGCTACGACTTGTTGGAGCGCGTAGCTCCGATGCACCTGGACACGGTGCGGGACTGCTTCGTCGACCAGATGTCGCGGGAGGAGCTGCTGCACATGGGGGAGATCATGCGGCGCGTCATCGTGGCCACGCGAGACCGACCGGAGCAGGGCGCGGACGCGTTCTGAGCGGCCTCAACCGCTCAGCGCAGGAGTGGGAGACTGGGCCATATGGCCCTTCAACCCACCGCCCGGTCGGGCGCTCTCCTCGAGACCGCTCGCAGCATCATCCCCGCCGGAGTCAACTCCCCGGTGCGGGCCTTCCGCTCTGTCGGCGGCACACCCCGGTTCATGGCGTCGGCCCAAGGACCGTGGTTGAGGGACGTCGACGGCAATACGTACGTGGACCTCATCTGCTCCTGGGGACCGATGATCCTGGGACACGCCCACCCGGCCGTGCTGGAGGCGGTCACCGCGGCAGCTCGGCAGGGTTTCAGCTTCGGCACGCCGACCGAGCGTGAGGTGCTGTTGGCCCAAGAGATCGTCGACCGAGTCCCGCCGGTCGACCAGGTCCGGCTGGTGAACTCCGGCACCGAGGCCACCATGAGTGCGGTGCGCGTGGCCCGCGGCTTCACCGGACGCTCGGCGATCGTGAAGTTCTCCGGCTGCTACCACGGCCACGTCGACGCGCTGCTGGCTGCGGCCGGATCGGGACTGGCTACCTTCGCCCTTCCCGACTCGGCGGGCGTGCCGGCCTCGAGTGCCGCCGAGACAATCGTGCTGCCCTACAACGACATAGCGGCCCTGGAAGCGGCTTTCGCCGAGCATGGCCCTCGGATCGCCGCCGTGATCACCGAGGCAGCTGCCGGCAACATGGGCGTGGTGCCACCGGATCCGGGCTTCACGGATGCCCTCCTGAGAATCGCCCACCAACATGGCGCACTGGTCATCTCCGACGAGGTCATGACCGGGTTCCGCTGCAGTGCTTCGGGATGGTTCGGGCTCGAGGGTCCCTATGAGCACGGCGCTCCGGACCTGATGACCTTCGGCAAAGTGATGGGTGGGGGGTTCCCCACGGCGGCCTTCGGCGGCCGAGCCGACATCATGTCGGTCTTGGCCCCACTGGGTCCCGTCTACCAAGCGGGCACCCTGTCGGGCAACCCGGTCGCCAGCGCCGCTGGTCTGGCCACGCTGCAGGCTTGCACCCCCGACGTCTACGCGCGGATCGGGACCGTGGCGTCGGCGATCGCGGGCGCCGTGACCGAGTCGTTCACCCGACACGGCATACCGCACCGCATCCAGTGGGCCGGATCGATGTTCAGCGTGTTCTTCGCTGACCACGAGGTCCACACCTTCGCCGACGCCCAGGCGCAGGACGGTGCCCGGTTCGCTGCGTTCTTCCACGAGATGCTCAGCCGCGGGGTGCACCTGCCTCCGAGCTGTTTCGAGTCGTGGTTCGTCAGCGCCAGCCACGACGACGGCGTCGTGACGCACGTGATCGAGACCATCGAGGCCAGTGCCGCAGCGATCGCCCAGCAGCCCGTGGGAGACTCGTCATCATGATCGAGCGCGCGGCGACCACTACGGTGCACGTAGTACGACACGGCGAAGTCTTCAATCCCGAGGGCGTGCTCTACGGCCGCTTGGCCGACTTCCACCTCTCCGACCTGGGCCGTGAGATGGCACAGGTAACCGCGGACTACCTTGCCGCCATGGACGTGGTCCACGTCGCGGCCTCACCACTGGAGCGGGCTCAGGAGACGGCTCAGCCGATCGCGAGGGCGCACGGGCTGAGCCTGGACACCGATCCACGGCTGATCGAGGCGGAGAACCACTTCGAGGGCACGACCATCGCCCAGGGGGGCGTCCTCAAACAGCCCAAGCACTGGCCCTACCTGCTCAACCCGCTGGTGCCCAGTTGGGGTGAGCCCTACCGCGCGATCGCAACGCGGATGTTCGCAGCCCTGACCACCGCGCGGATGCAGGCGCGGGGTCACGAGGCCGTCCTGGTCTCCCACCAACTGCCGGTTTGGACCATGCGTCAGCGACTGGAGGGCCACCGGTTATGGCACGACCCGCGGCGGCGGGAGTGCACCCTGGCTTCGGTCACCTCGGTGCGCTACATCGGGGATGAGCCGGTCGAAGTGACGTACGCCGAGCCGGCTGGTCACCTGCTGGCTGCGGCACAGCCCGGCGCAGGGGCATGAGACGTCCCACCTCCCCGAGGACCAGGTCCCCGCTCATCCGTGCGCTCCTGGTCGCCGGACTGGCTATGGCCCTGACCGGCTGCGGCGACGACCCCAACAGCATCGCCGAGCAGGCCCGGGCCGGTGATGACAAGAACTACATCGCCGGAGACGGCAGCGTCACAGTGGTCGGCCCGGAGGAACGAGAGACCACGATCACACTCTCCGGCACGACCTTGCAGGGGCAGGAGTGGACATCGCAGGAAGCACGGGGAGGGGTGTTGGTCATCAACGTGTGGGGGTCCTGGTGCGCCCCGTGCCGCGAAGAGGCCGCCGACCTGCAAGAGGTGTATGCCGAGTTCGATGAGTCGCAGGAACCCGTGACGTTCATGGGGGTGAACGACCGTGACAGCGTGCCCACCGCCTTGGCATTCGAGAAGGCCAAGGGGGTGGACTACCCCTCGCTCGAGTTCGATGGCGGACAGACCCTCACTCAGCTGGAAGGGCTGGCCAACGCCCGCCCCAGCACGCTGGTGCTGGACCAGGAGGGTCTCGTAGCGGCCAGGGTGCTCGGCCAGGTGGACGCGAGCACGCTACGTGCCCTGGTGCAGGACGTGTTGGACGAGTGAGCGTGCGGCATACCGATGAATGAGCTCGTATTGAGTGGACCCCTGGTCGCGGCGCTGGGCCTTGCTGCCGCAGCCGGGCTGGTCTCCTTCGCCTCTCCGTGCGTGCTTCCCCTTGTGCCCGGGTTCTTGGGCTACATCACCGGGATGACCCCGGACGGTCAGCAGCAGGCCACCCGCGGCAAGATGCTGCTTGGTGCGACCCTGTTCGTAACCGGGTTCAGCGCAGTCTTCATCACCATGAGTGTCGTGGTCTCGTCGGTCGGTCTTCTGCTGCAGGAGCACCAGGCGGTGCTGCTTCGGATCGGGGGTGTGGTCGTGCTCCTGCTCGGGATCTTCATGCTGGGTGCCACTGGCCAAGGCTGGCAACCCCGGTGGCGACCTGCGGCTGGTCTCCTCGGCGCTCCCGTCCTGGGCGTCGTTTTCGGCCTGGGCTTCACCGCTTGCACCGGCCCATCCTTGGCGGCCATTCAGACCCTCGGTGCCTCGCTAGCCCCCACGGAGGGGACCTCGGCTCGGGCCGTCCTCCTCGCGGTCGCCTACTGCCTGGGGCTCGGTCTACCCTTCCTGGCCATCGCCGGCGGCGCTGGGTGGGTCAGCACCGCCTCGGGGTGGCTACGCCGCCACCACGCACTCGTCCAGCGAACGTCCGGGTGGGTGCTCATCGTGCTCGGTGTGCTGTTGGTGAGCGGACTGTGGGACGGGTTGACGGTCTGGGTGCAGACCCAGCTCGTGTCTTCCTTCGAGACGGCGCTGTGATGACGGATCGGTCCGTGGTCTCTGACGCGACGGTGGGGTCGGAGCCGGTGAGGCAACCACGGCTGGGTCCGCTGGGGTGGGCGCGCTGGGTCTGGCGCCAGCTCACCAGCATGCGCACGGCCCTGATGCTGCTCCTGTTGTTGGCCATCGCCGCGATCCCAGGGTCGATCTGGCCTCAACGCAGCGTCGACCCAGCCCTGGTGTCGCAGTATCTGCGCAACAACCCCGATCTCGGTCGATGGCTGGACCGGCTTCAGATGTTCGATGTCTTCTCCTCGCCGTGGTTCGCCTCCATCTACCTGCTATTGATGATCTCCCTCGTGGGCTGCCTGCTGCCACGCAGTCGCCAGCACTGGGGCGCCATGCGAGCCCAGCCCCCTGCGGCGCCGCGGCGGCTCGATCGGATGCCGGCCTACACCCGAATCGAGGTCGCGGCCCCAGATCGTCCCACGGACCCGACGGGCGCGGACGAAGGGTCAGCGCAGGATCTGGTGGTCGCTGCCCGCGCGGTGCTGAAACGACACCGCTACCGACTCCGCGACCAGCCTCCCGCCGCAGACGCCTCGCCGCGGGAGCGCACGGCGGTGGCTGCCGAAACCGGATACCTGAAAGAGACCGGCAACCTCGTCTTCCACATCGCCCTGCTGGGCGTGATCATCTCGGTGGCGGTGGGCCACCTTTGGGGCTGGCGCGCCGAGGTCATCCTCCCCGAGCAAGCGTCCTTCACGTCCGCGGCTGCCCAGTACGACACCTTCCGACCCGGTCCCCTGGTGGACGAGAACTCGTTGGAGCCCTTCCAGCTGCGTCTGGACTCCATGACGGTCACCTTCGAGACCGAAGGCGAGGGCGCGCAGTTCGGTGCACCACGAGAGTTCTCGGCGGAGGTGAGCACGCAGACCCCGGACGGAGAGCCCGAGGTGCAGCGCCTGGGAGTCAACGAGCCGTTGCACCTGGGGGGTGCCTCCATCTTCCTGCTCGGCAACGGGTACGCCCCGGTCGTGACGGTGCGGGATGATGCCGGCGAGGTGCTGTTCTCCGACGCGGTGCCGTTCCTGCCCCAGGACGACAACTACACCTCGACCGGTGCGATCAAGGTCACCGGAGCGCAGCCGGAGCTCGGCTTCTACGGCGCCTTCCTACCGACGGCGCGTTTCGATGCTGAGCTGGGCCCGACGTCGGACTTCCCCGATCTGGTCAACCCCCAGCTGGCCCTCGGGCTCTACGAGGGTGACCTCTTCCCCGGAGGGGTCCCTCAGTCGGTGTACGTCCTGGACACGGCCGCCATGGAGACGGTGCTGGACGACTCGGGAGAAGCGACCCGGTTGTTGTTGGTGCCCGGACAGACGCAGACTCTGCCCGGGGGCCGAGGCACTGTGACGCTGGACGGGGTCGTCCGCTGGGGTGGCCTGGTCGCCCGTCACGACCCAGGCCGTCTGCCTGTGCTGGTCAGCGCGATCAGCGTCTTGGTGGGACTGATCCTCATGCTCGGAGTGCGTCGCCGCCGAGTGTTCGTCAGGGTCGTCGACCAGGCGGGGGGCGACGAGGCGTCCGGCGGTTGCGGACGGCATACTGGACTGGAAGTTGCTGCGCTCGTGAAGGGTAGTGACCCAGGGCTGCAACGGTTGGTCGAACGTCTGGCCGAGGAGATCGTGACCCACCGAGGCGGCGGCGACACCGCCGGCAGGGGTGGTCTCGAGCCTGGTGCGGACGGCGCGGCCAGCGAAGACGCGACCGAGGCGAAGCGGATGATGACAGCACAGGCAAAGGGTGAGCGATGAGAAACGACGCGTTGGCATCGGCTTCAGACACGGCCGTCTGGGCCACGATGGCGGTCCTTGCGCTCGCCATGGTGGCGTTCGCGGCCTACCTGGCGCTGCAGGCGTCACGGTCACCGGCACGTGCTAGCCAGCGCGACCGGACTCTGGTCGGGGCGGGCGCGGCGGTCGGCGGAGCCAGCGAGGCAGGTGCCGCCTCGGACGAGCCACCGATCATCCCGGCGCGCGACACGACACGTCGCTGGGGGGTCGTCGGTCTCCAACTGACCATGGTCGGCGCGCTTCTTCTGGTGGCTGCGGTGGCCCTGCGGGGCCTGTCGGTGCAACGCCCACCGCTGGGCAACATGTACGAGTTCGCCCTGGCTGCGGCCTCGTTCGCCCTGGTGATCTACTCCGTGTGGAGTCTGCGCCAGGATCGGCTGTGGCTCGGTCTCTTCGTCGTCACGCCGGTGCTGCTCATCCTGGGCTTTGCCCGCGGCGCTTGGTATGCCGAGGCGTCACAGCTGGTGCCCGCGCTGAACAGCGTCTGGTTGGTCATCCACGTGACCGTGGCCACACTGACGGTGGGGCTGTTCATCATCGGGTTCGCTACTGCGGTGTTGTACCTGCTCCGTGATCGACAGGAGCAGCGCGACGCGGCGCGCGAGCCGGGGCAGCCGACTCCGAGGAGCTGGCTGAGCGCTCTGCCCCGCGCCGAGGTGCTCGAGCGCATCACCTACGGCATCCACATCGTGGCCTTCCCGCTGTGGACCTTCACCCTCATTGCCGGGGCCATCTGGGCGGAACAAGCGTGGGGACGGTACTGGGGCTGGGACGCCAAGGAGGTCTGGACCTTCGTCATCTTCGTGGTCTACGCGGCATACCTGCACGCACGGGCCACCAGCGGATGGACCACACGTCGGTCGACCTGGCTGGCGATCGCCGGCTTCGCGTGCGTCGTCATGAACTACGCCGTGGTGAACATTTTCTTCGTGGGCCTGCACTCCTACGCGGGGACCTGATCCGCCGTGCTGCGTTACACGGTGCTCCGGCTGCTGATCTTCGCCGTCTTCCTGCTGGCCTTCGTTTGGGCGGGCGTCCCCGATATCTGGGCTCTGCTCTTCGCCGCGCTGTTCTCCATGGTCACCTCGCTCTTCCTGCTCCGCAGACAGCGACAGCAGATGGCCGACCAGATCGTGGACAAGGTGGAGCGGCGGCGGGCGAAGCGAGCAGACAAGATCGCCAGCCAGCGCACCGACGAGGACGAAGAGGACAGCCAGGTCGGCAACGTCTAGTCGCGTGGGAAGTGCGACCGCCGGGTGCAGCCGATGTCAGACCGACAACATCAGCCCTGTGGTGAGCATGATCGAGTAGCCGAGCTGGGCTAAGCCGGTGCCGCCCAACACCGGAACGAGGTCACCACCGAGGGCGCCGCTGCGCACGGTCCGGATGGGGAACCACGCCAACGGTAGGGCCAGGAAGGTCACCAGGACCCACGGGTAGGAGAACGCCGCGATGGGCACGATCGCGAATGCGCCCAGCATCAGAATGACGTAGAACCGGCGGGTCTTCTCCTCGCCCCACGTGACCGCCAGGGTGCGCTTGCCGACGACCTCGTCGCCCGGGATGTCGCGCAGGTTGTTGGCGACCAGGATGGCGCAGGCCATCGCGCCTACCCCGACTGCGCCGACCAACCCGGCCAAGCTGAGCGCCTGCGACTGGGTCCACTGGGTCCCCAGCACTGCCACCAGGCCGAAGAACGTGAACACCGCGAGCTCGCCCAGCCCACGGTAGCCGTAGGGGTGCGCACCACCGGTGTAGCGCCACGCTGCCACGATGGCCGCGGCACCCAGCAGGAGCAGCAGCCAGGCGTTGGCCAACGCCACCAGCGCCAGTCCCACCACGGCGGCGATGCCGAAGGACAGGAATGCGGCCGCCTTGACCGTGCCCGGATCGGCGAGCCGTTGGCCCACCAAGCGCACGGGACCCACCCGCGTCGCGTCGGTGCCGCGCACACCGTCCGAGTAGTCGTTGGCGTAGTTGACGCCGACCTGCAGGGAGACGGCCACGACCAGCGCGAGCAGAGCCATCCCGAAGTTGGCCTCACCCTGCGTGTAGGCCGCACCGGTGCCCACGGCGACCGGCGCGAAGGCAGCGGGAAGCGTGCGGGGTCGCGCGCCGGCGACCCACTGGGAGAAGTCAGCCATCGCTCAGATGCCGCGGAGGAAGTCGGGATCGTCGTCGGGGCCCAGCGGGCCTCGCGTCGAGCCGCCTCCGCGTCCGGTCTGACCGTGGGGTCGACCGGCCAACAGCCAGGCCACCCCCCCCGCTACGGGGAAAAGAAGAGTGGTCACCACCCATGCTGCCTTCGGCAGACGACGCATCTTGTCGCCATCCGTGCGCGCCACATCGATGACGCAGTAGACGGTAAACGCCAAGACGGCTATGGCGAGGATGAAACGCAGCACGCAGGTCCTTCGTCAGCAAGATGGGAGGACTCATATTCTGTCATCTTCCTGGGTGAATGCTGCTTGCGCCCCCCGTAGGTCGGTTTTGCCGCTGGGGAGTCGAGGCAAGGTGTCGGCTACCTCGATCCGGGTCGGCACGGCGTGCGCGGGAAGGGCGGTGCGCAGGTGCTGCCGAACCCACCCGTGAGGGTCGGCCAGGAGCGCGGCCGCATCGGGATGGGAGAGGCGGGGGACGATCAGCGCAGCGACGGCCTGGCCCCACCGGGGGTCCGGCACGCCCACCACGGCTGCCTCCTCCACTGCCCCTACGGCGAGTAAAGCGTCCCGGACCGCATCGGGGTGCACCTTGTGGCCGCCGGTGTTGATGATGTCGTCGGCTCTGCCCAGCACTCGCCACCGACCGCTGAGCGGATCCTGAACGCCGAGGTCCGAGGTGCGGAACCAGCGTCTGCCTCCCTGCGTCACGAAGGCATCGCGGGTCAGCCGGGGGTGATCGGGGTACTCGCGCGCGAGCACCGAACCGGAGATCCACAAGGACGCGGGCCCATCGCCCTGGTCCTCGGAGCGCACCACGACGCCGGGCAGAGGGCGTCCGTCGTAGACGCATCCGCCGCAGGTCTCGCTCATGCCGTAGGTGTGCGTCCAGCGGACTCCCGCTGTAGTCAGCGCGTCGGCGATCGTGGGCGCTAGGGCAGCACCCCCGATCAGGACCCGGTCGAAGGACCTCAGGGCCCGCTCTGCGGCAGGGTCGCCGAGGAGGCGAAAGATCTGCGCCGGAACCAACGAGACGTACCGGCGCCGGTCCGTTCGAAGGTGCGCAACCGCGGCGACGAACCGCTCGGCCGTGAAGCCCTTCACTCCGGAGACATCAACGGGCTCCGTCCCCGACAGGTAGGAGCGGACCCAGACCTGCAGCCCGCCGACGTGTGCGGGGGAGAGGGCGGCCAGCCATTGCCCCGGCCCGCCGAGCACCTCGTGTGCGGCACGGGCGGACGCCAGCAGGGACTGCGCCGGGAGGACGACTCGCTTCGCCGATCCGGTGGATCCCGACGACGACACGATGACGTCCTGATCGGTGTCGAGGGCTCGGGCCAGCGGGCGGCTCGGGTCATCAGCAATGCCCGCGCTCAGATCGAGTGCGGGCATCGCGGGGTGAAGGTTCGTCGGCTCGAGCTCGACCGGTCAGTTGCTGGCCGCGCCCTGGAAACTGTTGTCCAGGTCGATGTACCAGGTGTCATCGAACTTCTGCAGCACGATGGAGTCGTCGCCGAAGCCCTCGCCGAAGAGCTCGGAGAAGTTGTCCTTGTCGACGGTCGCCGTGTCACCCTCGATGTCGGCCCCGTTGACCTCGATCAGCTCGATGATGCTGGCCTGCTCCTCGGTGATCATGCCCTCCAGCGTGGTGGGCAGGATCTGCTCACACAGGTCCATGTCCTCTTGAGACTCCGACATCGGACCGGAACCGGTGAAGTCCATCAGCAAGCCACAGATCTCGGGATCGGCGTTGGCCAGAGCCACCATGAAGTCCTTGGTCACATCGGCCGCAGCCTGGCCCTCCGCGCCACCCTGGACCTCTCCGTCGCCTTCGGGCTCCTCGGTGGCCCCCGCCACGTCCTCCGACGGCGCCTCGGTCTCCTCGGCCGTCTCGGCGACCGCGTCCTCGCTGGTCTCCTCCGCGGCGTCTTCCGTCGGCTCGGTGCTGGACGAAGCCGCCGGCTCCTCGACACTCGGCTCGTCGTCGGAGCCACAGGCGGCCAGCAGCAGGGCCGGCACGGCCAGAGTGGTCACAAGAAAACGTCGCATGGGGGGAACCTTCCGAAAGAATCAGCTCTGTGGTAGTTGGCAACAGGTTACAGCGAATGGGCCCTGCCACGCCGTCACCGTTGAGTGGGTTCCCACCGAAGCGTGACCACGTGAGGGTCTAGAAATACCAGGGGTATGCCGACCAGTCCGGTGAGCGCTTGTCCAAGAAGGCATCTCGGCCCTCTACGGCTTCGTCGCCCATGTAGGCCAGACGTGTCGCCTCGCCAGCGAACACCTGCTGACCGGCCATTCCGTCGTCCACCAGGTTGAAGGCGAACTTGAGCATCCGCTGTGCCGTCGGAGACTTTCCGAGGATCTCGGCGGCCACCGTGAGTGCTTCGGTCTCGAGTCCGGCGTGGTCGACGACCAGGTTGACCGCCCCCATCCGCTGCATCGAGGCGGCGTCATACGTCCGACCGAGGAAGAAGATCTCCCGGGCGTTCTTCTGACCGACCATCCGCGCCAGGTAGGCCGACCCGTAGCCGCCGTCGAAGCTACCCACATCGGCATCGGTCTGCTTGAATCGAGCGTGCTCGGCGCAGGCGATCGTCAGGTCGCAGACGACGTGCAGCGAATGTCCGCCCCCGGCCGCCCAGCCGTTCACCACCGCCACCACCACTTTGGGCATCGTGCGGATCAACCGCTGCACCTCCAGGATGTGCAGCCGGCCGCCCGCTGCCTTCACCCGCGCCGTATCCACGGTCTCGGCCTCCTCGCCGCCGGCATACTGGTATCCCGACCGTCCCCGGATGCGCTGATCACCCCCGGAGCAGAAGGCGTGGCCACCGTCCTTGGCGCTGGGGCCGTTTCCGGTCAGCAGGACCACCCCCACATCGGGAGTCATCCGGGCATGGTCCAACGCGCGGTAGAGCTCATCGACGGTGTGGGGCCGGAAGGCGTTGCGGACGTGCGGACGGTCGAACGCGATCCGCACGCACCCGAGGGAACGGGCCCGGTGGTAGGTGATGTCGGTGAAGTCGAAGCCCGGCACCTCGTCCCAGGCGCTGGGCTCGAAGCTGTCGGAGACGGGCGGGCTGGTGTCATCGCTCACAGGGGTCGAGACTATGCCCATGGCTCTGCGCTGGTACACGGTTGTCGTCGACTGCCACAATGTGGCGTCCCTGGGTCGCTGGTGGGCACGGGCGCTGGAGTGGCAGATCGTCTTCGAGGCTGACGACGAGCTGGTCATCATCCCGGGGTGGGTGGACCCGGACACGCTGGATCACACGTCATGGGAGCGTCGGGGGCCGGGGATGGTCTTCGTCACCGTGCCCGAGACCAAGACCGTGAAGAACCGGCTGCACATCGACCTTGCTCCTCATACGACCCAGGATCGCGAGGCCGAGATCACCCGGCTGATCGACCTCGGCGCGCGCCGTGCCGACGTAGGCCAGGACGAGCTAAGCGCAACGTGGACGGTGTTGACCGACCCCGAGGGCAACGAGTTCTGCGTGCTCTCCTCACGCGAGCAGTGACGCTGCCCAGCCCGTCGATCGCCGAGCTGCGCGAAGACGCGCACGTGGTGTCCATCCCGCTGCGGATGAGGTTCCGGGGGATCACCCATCGCGAGGCGCTCCTGCTGCACGGCCCGCAGGGATGGGCCGAGTTCGCGCCGTTCCGGGAGTATGCCGACCCGGAGGCAGCGACCTGGCTCCGCGCAGCCCTGGACGCGGGGTGGACGGAGCCGGTGCCGTCGGTGCGGGAGGAGGTCGCGGTCAACGCCACCGTGCCGGCCGTGGCCGCTGCGGAGGTCGGCGCCGTCCTCGAGGCATTCCCCGGGTGCACCACGGCCAAGGTCAAAGTGGCTCAGGCCGGCCAGGACCTCGGTGCCGACATCGCCCGGGTGAGCGCTGTGCGGGAACGGCTGGGTCCCGGCGGCAGGATCCGGGTGGATGCCAACGGTGCCTGGGACCTCGGTCAGGCGCGGTCTGCGCTGCGCGCCCTCTCGGCGTTCGACCTGGAGTATGCCGAGCAACCGGTGGCCCAGGTCCAGGACCTGGCCCGGTTGCGAGTGGCGCTGGCGGCCGACGGAGTCGAGGTGCCCGTCGCCGCGGATGAGTCGATCCGCCGAGCCGCGGACCCGATGCTCGTCGCGCGTCTGGAGGCGGCCGACCTCATCGTGATCAAGGTCGCCCCTCTGGGTGGGGTGCGTCGGGCCCTGCAGGTGGTTGCGGACTGTGGTCTGCCCGCCGTGGTCTCCTCCGCGCTGGACACGTCGGTCGGGATCGCCCAAGGGGTGCTGCTCGCCAGCGCGCTGCCCGAGCTGAGACATGCCTGCGGCTTGGGGACCCTGGCGCTCTTCGAGGGGGACGTCTGTGCCCCCTCGCTGCGTCCTGACCACGGTGTGCTGCGGCGACCCGCCGCACGTGCGGCAAGCCACGACGTCGACCGAGCTCTGCTGCACCGGTTTCGAGCCGATGACCACATCACGCGCTGGTGGTTGGACCGGTTGGAACGCTGCTTGAAGTTTACGTGACGGAAACACACGGAACCTGACCGAAACATCACGGCACCGCTGCGGTAACACCCGCGACGCAGACTCTGAGGACCGGTGCGCCGTATTGGTGCCGCACCCCTGAAATCTCTGGAGACACTCATGGAACTGACGTCCGGCGACGTTTGGGTGATGGTGTCATCGGCCCTTGTGCTGTTGATGACACCTGGTCTTGCCTTTTTCTACGGCGGACTGACCCGCGCCAAAGCTTCCCTGAACATGATGATGATGAGTTTCGTGTCCATCGGCATGGTGGGCGTGATCTGGGTCCTGTGGGGCTATTCGATGAGCGGTGGTGACTCCGAACTCTGGGGAGTCTTCGGCAGCCCGTTCACCTCCTTCGGCCTGTCCGACCTGGTCGGCACCAGTGACCTGATCGGCGCCGGCTTCGGCGCCACCTTCGCGATCATCACCGTGGCCTTGATCAGCGGAGCGGTCGCCGACCGCACCAAGTTCAGCGCCTGGACGGTCTTCGTCCCGATCTGGGTCACCTTGGTCTACTGTCCCCTGGCCTACATGGTCTGGGGCGGCGGCCTGCTCAGTGACGACGGCTGGATCGGCCAGACCTTCGGCACGGCCATCGACTACGCCGGTGGCACTGTGGTGCACATCAACGCCGGTGTCGCCGCGTTGGTCCTGGTCTACATCATCGGCCAGCGCGCCGGCTTCGGGAAGATGGGCTTCCACAAGCCGCACAACGTCCCCCTCGTGATGCTGGGCGCCGCCCTGCTGTGGTTCGGCTGGTTCGGATTCAACGGTGGCGCCTCGAGCACCAGCGAAGAGGCCGGTCTGATCTGGGTCAACACGCTGGTCGCCCCGGCGGCCGCCATGCTCGGCTGGATCCTGGTCGAGCGCATCCGGGACGGGCACCCGACCTCGGTCGGTGCCGCCTCCGGAGTCGTCGCGGGCCTGGTGGCCATCACACCCGCCTGTGCGAACCTGAGCCCGGTCGGCTCGATCGGCCTGGGCGTCGTCGCCGGAGCCATCTCGGCTCTCGCGATCGGCCTGAAGTACAAGTTCGGGTACGACGACGCGCTCGATGTCGTCGGCGTCCACCTCGTGGCCGGTCTGGTCGGCACCATCGGCATCGGTTTCCTCATGCTCCCGGCCGACGGCGTCGGTGGTGGCCTGTTCTACGGTGGCGGCCTCGACCAGCTCGTGGCTCAGGTCGTGGCAGCCCTGTTCACCATCGTCTTCACTGGCGGCTTGACGCTCGTCATCGGTCTGGCCATCGCCAAGACCATCGGCTTCCGCATCTCCCTCGAGGACGAGGAGCGTGGCGTCGACCTGGCGGTGCACAACGAGACGGCGTACGAGTTCGAGTCCACCACCACGTCCACGGTGAACAGCTCCGAGCAGGACAAGGTCTCGGTCTGAGCATCGGATCCTGATCGCCTCGGCGACGAACGAGAGAGCGGGTGCTGCCGTGAAGTGCGCAGCGCCCGCTCTCGCGTATCGCCGGGGTGATTCAGGCGATAGTCTGTGCGGGGC
>JBASAN010000087.1:0-4715 GCA_049650625.1 Ornithinimicrobium sp. | reverse complement strand
GCGCTGACGGGCCCGGACTCCGCAGCGAGGCTTGCAGGGAGTGCGCGGTCATTGACAGACGAGCACGGGTCCTGCGGCGCAGCTCGTCCCGGGCGCTGCGGTCCGTCAGCGAGCGAGCGGCCAACTGGGCCGCGTGGCGGACCTGTCGCACCGACAAGGGACTCTTCATCCGGCCAGACGCTGAGCGATGATGTCGGCGCAGCGGACGCCTGCGGATCCGTCCCACAGCGGGGGGACGGGCCAGTGCGAAAGCCGTCCTTGCTTCAGAACTTGGGCTACGTGCTCCGCCAGGTTGTCCCGGCGGACCAGTCGGTTCGTGCCGTGTGTGATCGTGACGGGGCGTTCGGTGTTGGGCCGCAGCGTCAGGCACGGCACGCCGAGGACGGTCGTCTCCTCCTGGACCCCGCCTGAGTCCGTGACCACCGCGGCAGCCCCTTCGACCAGGCCCATGAACTCGAGGTATCCGTAAGGCTCGACGATCTGCATTCCGGGGTGGTCGAAGAGACCAGCGTCGCGGAGGCGCTCCCGACCTCGCGGGTGCAGCGGCAGCACCACTCGGGCCAGGTCCGCCACCGCGTGCATGGCTCCGACGAGCTCGCGGATGTCGTCGCTGCGGTCCACATTCCCGGGTCGATGCAGCGTCGCCACGACGTACGGGTCGGGTAGGTCCAGCTCGGCCCGAACGGCTTCACCCGCAAAGCGCGGTCGGAGTCTGAGCAGGGTGTCGATCATCGGGTTTCCGACCAGGTGGATGTGCTCTGACGGCACGCCTTCGCGGGCCAGATGGGCGATCGCATCCGGGCTCGTCACCAGCAGCAGATCGGCCAGCCGGTCCGTCACCATTCGGTTGATCTCCTCGGGCATCGACAGGTCGAAAGAGCGTAGACCGGCCTCGACGTGGGCCGTCGGCACACCCATCTTGGCTGCCACCAACGACGCCGCGACCGTTGAGTTGACGTCACCATAGACCACCACCATGTCTGGTCGGTGCCGCTCGAACAGGTCCTCCAGACCGGTCATGATGGCCGCCGTCTGCGCTCCGTGGCGACCCGAACCCACCCCCAGGTTCACGTCCGGCGCGGGCAGACCGAGCTGGGTGAAGAACACATCGCTCATCTTCGGGTCGTAATGCTGGCCGGTATGGACCAGCAGCTGGGGCACACCGCGGTCCTCCAACGCAGCGATGACCGGGGCCGCCTTCGGGAAGTTCGGTCGTGCGCCAGTGACGTGCAGGACGAGTGGGGGCATGTTTTCCTCGCGGTAGGTCGAAGATGTGGACATCTGACTGTCACCGAGTGTGTGTCTCTTGGCCATGAAGAGTCTGTCTGCGCTGCATACCTTCGCATAGTCGAAGGAGAAGTCCATGACCGTTTTCATGTTGGCCGCACGCAACCTACCCCTGACCGCCTCGGTCGCCCGGCTTCACCTCGGGCGGGCCGGACTGAAGGCGACCTCTGTCCTCCTGCGTCGCTGTCCGCGACCGGTCCGGCTGCAGCTCAGCGCACCGGTGGTCCGTCACTTCCGACCCGAGCTGGCTGCTCTGGCTGTGGCTGCCGACGGCCGTGGCCCGGAGGCTCGCGCGCTGCTCAGTGAGGCCATCGACTCGCTGAAGGCCCTCGAGACCCGGCGATCCCTCGATGCGGGCCGCCCCGTGATCTCGCCTGCGCGCGGTCGCTACGCGCAGGCTGCCGTGGTGCTGCACGACGTCCCGTTGGCACAACGTGCCTTGCACGGATCCACCGGTCCGCTCCCGGTGTCGGGCGTCGACGGGACCAGACAAGGACTCGTCCCCGCCTCGCTGGCCATCGCCCGAAGCGTGGTCGCGGCCGAGCAGGGACATCTCGACCTGGCCCTCTCGCATCTGACGACAGTGGAGCGGTCCTCGGTCCGGGGTCTGCGAGACCGACTGAGCGGCGAGCGTCAAGTGCTCCGGGCCGAGCTGCTCTCGGACTCGCTCGGGACGGCACCGCGCCCACGCCGAACTCCGCAGCGCCCCCCACAGCGAGGGGGCATCACCTCGACCCTGCACGTGGTCAGCGGCGCCCTCCCGGAGCAGCAGAGCGGCTACACCGTCCGCACGCAGGGCATCCTCAGTGCGCAACGAGCTGCGGGAATCGATGCGCAGGCCGTGACCAGGTTGGGATTCCCGGTCGACATGGGAGTGTTCGCCGCCTCGGCCCAGGTCACCCACGAGGGTGTGCCCTATCACCATCTGCTGCCTGCTCATGGGATCCCGGTGCCGGGTCGAGAGCGGCAGGAGCTGGCCGTCGAGGAGCTGACCACCCTGGTGGGGCGTCTCCGGCCGGACCTTCTGCACGCGCACAGCAAGCACGAGAACGCCCAGGTCGCCTTGCTTGCTGCTCGACGCTTCGGACTACCCGTCGTGTATGAGGCTCGCGGCTTCCTGGAGGAGACCTGGGTCAGCGCTGGGGGGGACCCGAGCAGCGACTTCTACCGGTGGACCCGAGAGGCCGAGACGCGCTGTATGCAGGAAGCGGACCGGGTTGTCACCATTTCCTCGGCCATGGCCCGTGACATCGTGCTGCGCGGGGTCCCTTCCCATCGGGTGCACGTCGTCCCCAACGCGGTCCCGAGTAGCTTCGCGGACCGGCCTTCGGGGGCTGACCGGCTGGCCAGGCGTGCAGAGGTCAGGGGACGTCTCGGCATACCCGACCAGGCACGGGTCTTCGGGACCGTGAGCACCCTGAACGACTACGAGGGCTTCGACACGGTCATCGAGGCCCTGGCACTGCTCCGGGACCCGGCGGTGCGGCTGCTCATCGTCGGGGCCGGGCCGGCCCGTTCGACTCTGGTCGAGCAGGCCGAGCGGAGCGGTGTGGCGGACCAGGTCATTTTCACGGGGCGAGTGGCGCATGCGCAGGTTCGCCACCACCTGGATGCGATGGACCTGTTCGTCCTGCCGCGTCGGGACACTCCGGTGACCCGGCTCGTCCCGCCGCTGAAACCCCTCGAGGCCATGGCCGTGGGCGTGCCCATCCTGGCGAGCGATCTGCCGCCGCTGGTGGAAATCGTACGTCCGGGGGCCTTCGGCGAGGTCGTCAGGCCTGGTGATCCTGTCGCCTGGGCCGAGCGGATGAGCTCGTGGGTGGATGACCCGCAGCGAGTGGTGGAGACCGGGGCCCGCGCTGCCGCGTTCGTCGCTGCGGAGCGGACGTGGACGCAGGCCACGCAGCAGTATCGCGGGATCTACGAATCCGCGCTCAGTCCCGACCCGGTGGCCCCTTCATCCTGGGGCGGTCCGGGCGTCGACGTGGACCGGCGCGTCCCCTCGGCTCGATGCTCACGATCGACCCCGAGGAGAGTGGGCGTCGCCTAAGGCCGACCCAGCCCGATGTAGGTCCATCCGGCTGCCCGATAGGCGTCCTTGTCCAGGCAGTTCCGTCCGTCCACGATCACTGTGTTTGCGACCCGCTGACCCAGCTCGACCGGGTCGAGTGCGGCGAACTCAGGCCACTCGGTCAGGTGGAGGACCGCCTCGACGCCCTGCACGGCCTCGTCGACCGAGCTGGAGTACGTCAGCGTCGGGAAGATCTCAGCGGCGTTCGTCATGGCCTTGGGGTCGTAGATCGACACGTTGGCGCCGGCGAGATGCAGCTGTCCCGCAATCGAGAGCGCAGGAGAGTCGCGGACGTCGTCGGAGTCGGGTTTGAACGCGGCACCGAGGACGGCGACTCGGCGGCCGGGCAGGTCACCGAGCTGGTTGCGGACGATGTTGACCACATGCTCGCGTCGGCGCAGGTTGATGGCATCCATCTCGATCAGGAACGCGACCGACTGTGCTGCACCGAGCTCGGCGGCACGAGCGCTGAAAGCCCGGATGTCCTTGGGCAGGCAGCCCCCGCCGAACCCGACGCCGGCGTTGAGGAACTTGCGACCGATACGTACATCGTGGCCGATCGCGTCGGCGAGCTTGGTCACGTCCGCCCCTGCGGCCTCGCAGATCTCGGCCATCGCGTTGATGAAGGAGATCTTGGTGGCCAAGAAGGAGTTGGCGGCCACCTTCACCAGCTCCGCCGTGGGCAGGTCTGTGATGACCACCGGGGTGTCGTCCTCGGTGATGGTGCGTGCGTAGACGCGTCGCAGCACCTCTTCGGCATGCTCGGCCCATTCCCCGTCCACCCCGAAAACGAGTCGGTCGGGGTGAAGGGTGTCCTTGACCGCCAGACCTTCGCGCAGGAACTCGGGGTTCCACGCCAGGGAGACGTTGACGCTTTCGGGCGTCGCGTTGCGGATGCGGTCCGCCAGACGCTCGGCCGTGCCCACCGGCACCGTCGACTTACCCACCACGACCGAACCGTCGGCCAAGTGCGGAATGATCGCGTCGATCGCCGCGTCGACGTACGTCAGGTCGGCCGCCAGGGATCCGTGCTGCTGGGGGGTGCCCACACACACGAAGTGCACCTGCGCGTCGGCGATCTCCGAGACGTCGGTGGTGAAGTGCAGCTTCCCGCCGACATGCTTCTCCAGGAGGGGTTCGAAGTCCGGCTCGTAGAACGGCATCTTGGCCGCCGTCAGCGAGGCGATCTTGCGCTCGTCCACGTCGACGCCGACCACGTCGTACCCCAGCTCGGCCATCCCGGCCGCATGAACGGCGCCCAGATAGCCGGTTCCGATCACTGAAACGCGCATACACACCACTTCCATCGCCGCCGGGTCGGGGACGACGGTACCTTGCCGAGAAGTCGTTCCAGGAC
>JBASAN010000086.1:0-1858 GCA_049650625.1 Ornithinimicrobium sp. | reverse complement strand
CACCAACACTGCGGATGACCACAGCAGAGCATCCATATCGAACGCATAGCCGTTGGTACCCCCCAACCAACCGCCGCCCATGGGTACAGCAATGTCGTCTGAGTTCCACAGCACAATCCCGACGAGGAGGTATGTCGCCACGCCCGCCATTGGTGCCACGATCCGCCAGGGCGCGATGGACCCGATCGCGTAGCCGGCCGAGGTGTAGGCCAGCACGGCCGGGACGAGGCCGAGCATGTACCAAAGACCAGCCAAAGACCCCCACCCTCCCACGAGCACGATGGTCCAGGCGGCGCTGGCCCATCCAATGAACACGCCCACTGAGATCGCGATGCAAAGCGCTGCAATCTCGACCGATTGGCGCGTCAACGCGGTACGCGGTGTGGAGGCCAGCAACTCATTGACACCTGTCCGGCTCCGGCGACCTCCTTGCCAGGCGCCTAGCGTCACGCAGACCGGGCCCAGGACGATGACGAGCGCGCGCATGAAGCGTCCGAGCGAGTTCCAGCGGCCTCCCCAATCATCGGAGTGGTCCAACCACAGCAGCGCGACCATGGTGAGCGCAACCGCGAACAGAAACCATGGCGCGAGCCCGCTGCGCAGTTCCGTGCGCAGGGCAACCACCCAACCTCTCATCGGTTCTCCGATGGGCGGACGCCCCGCAAGGCTGCGGAGTAGCCCCGCTCGATCACACTGTCTCCGGGATAGGAGGAGTCAGCGCCTAACGTTGCGAGTTCCTGAGCCGTTGAGGCCACGACGATCCGCCCCCCGGACATGATCATCACGTCGCGGCAGGCATGGGCGACGTCTTCCACGAGGTGAGTCGAGACGATGACACAGGCATCTACTCCGATCTCGCGGAGCAACTCGCGGAAGGCGACTCGCTGCTCTGGGTCCAGTCCCGCGGTCGGCTCGTCAAGGAGTAGCACCTGCGGGTCGTTGACGATCGCTTGCGCCACTCCAACGCGGCGCAACATACCGCCGGAGAGTCGTCGTAGCTTCTTGTCCGCGCTGGAGAGCAGGTCCACGCGCTCCAACGCCCGATCAACCGCGACCGGGACCTCGTGGGTCGGCATCTTCTTCAGCCACGCTAGATACGCGACGTACTCCCGTGCGGTGAAGCCTGGGTAGTAACCAAAATTCTGCGGTAGATACCCGATCCGCTCGCGCACCCATCTGGTGTTCTTCGCGTCCTCCAGCGAACGCCCCAGGACTTCGACCGTGCCGTGATTGTGACGCAGCGTCGTGGCCAGTACCCGGATCAGTGTGGTCTTGCCCGCGCCGTTGGGCCCGAGCAACCCGTGAACACCGGCACCCAGATCGAGATCCAGACCCTGCAGCACGTCGGTGCGACCCAGGGCCACACCCAGCTCGGTGGTGCGGATCACGACAGCCTCCCGGGAAGATCAAACTGGTCACGGCGTAATACAAGGACGCCGCCAATGGTCACAAGAACGACACCCCACAAGACGATGATCTGGCCACTCGGCTCGACCACGTTGGCGGCCAGCGTGAGCCCCACCGGCGGAGTCGCGGCCACCACCAGGACCGCCCACAAGAGCGCCAGGGCCACACAAGCGCGTTCGAAGCCGACCGTTGGCCCGAGCGCGAGAGCACCGAAACAGAGAGCAAGACCAGGGAGTAACCACGGCCAGCCCGCGGTGTGGCCCGCAGCCATGCCCAGCATCACCGTAGGGATCGCCAAGGCAAGAATGACCATCGTCCGCAGCAGAACCAGCTCCAGACCACCTCGCGGCGTCACCGCCGTTGCCGGATCACGGTCGGCGACCGCGTAGACCATCGCAACCATCGCCAAGGGCACCAAAGGCGCCAGCGCAGTAGCCCAACTAGTGAGAAG
>JBASAN010000085.1:0-2541 GCA_049650625.1 Ornithinimicrobium sp. | reverse complement strand
ACGGGTCACGACCCTCGCTGGCGCTGCGGACCGACGGCCTCAAGGACCTCACGGTCTATGACGCCGGCGACGTCGAGATGTTCAACGGCGACATCATGACCGCCCTGCACAACCTCGAGGTGGCCGTTGAGAAGGTCTCCGCCCAAGGCGTGATACCGGTCACGCTCGGTGGCGACCACTCGGTGTCCTACCCCGACGCGAAGGGCTGCGCCAACGTCCTGGGGATGGGCAAGGTGTCGATGATCCACTTCGACGCGCACGCCGATACCGGCGATATGGAGTTCGGCTCGCTGTGGGGTCACGGCCAGCCGATGCGCCGTCTCATCGAGTCGGGTGCGGTGCGCGGTGATCGGTTCCTGCAGGTCGGGCTGCGGGGCTACTGGCCCGAGCCGGAGACGCTGGGCTGGATGGCGCAGCAGGAGATGCGCTCCTACGAGATGACCGAGATCGGTCATCGGGGGCTTCGCGAGTGCCTGTCGGAGGCGTTCACGATTGCCACCGACGAGTGCGAAGGAGTCTTCCTGTCGGTGGACATCGACGTGGTGGACCCGGGTGCGGCCCCGGGCACCGGCACACCCGAGCCGGGTGGTCTCTCCTCCCGCGAGCTCTTGGACGCGGTGCGGCGGATCTGCCTCGAGCTGCCTGTGGTCGGCATCGACGTCGTCGAAGTCGCTCCTCCGTATGACCACGCCGACATCACCGCAGCCTTGGCCAACCGGGTCGTGCTGGAATGTCTGTCGGCCATTGCACGTAGACGTCAGGACGAACGTGACGGCACGACGTGGAATCCCGCGTTACCGTTGCTCAGCGATCGGGAAGCGCCCATTCCCACCGGAGAGATCAGGGGACACCACCATGACCATTGACACACCGCTGCGTACCGGCGGACCCACCCTGCCCCAGGAGCGCCGACTGGTGACCGACCTGCCGGGCCCGAAGTCCGTGGAGCTGATGGCACGCAAGCACGCCGCCATCGCCAGCGGAGTCGGCGTGATGATGCCGGTCTTCGCCGCCTCGGCCGGGGGTGGGGTCGTCGTCGACGTCGACGGCAACTCGCTGATCGACCTGGGCTCCGGGATCGCGGTCACCGGGGTCGGCAACGCCGACCCCGCAGTGGCCAGCGCGGTGTCGAACCAGGTGGAGCAGTTCACCCACACCTGCTTCATGGTCACGGCCTACGAGGGGTATCTCGAGGTCGCAGAGCGGCTCAACCGCCTCACCCCCGGTGACCACGACAAGCGCACGGTGCTCTTCAACTCCGGCGCCGAAGCGGTCGAGAACGCGGTCAAGATCGCCCGGTCGCACACTCGCAAGCAGGCCGTGGTCGCCTTCGACCACGCCTACCACGGGCGGACCAACATGACGATGGCGCTGACCGCGAAGAACATGCCGTACAAGAACGGCTTCGGGCCCTTCGCCAGCGAGGTCTACCGCGCGCCGATGTCCTACCCCTACCGCGACCATCTCACCGGGCCCGAAGCCGCCGCTCGGGCGATCACGCAGATGGAGAAGCAGGTCGGCGCGGAGAACCTGGCCGCGGTCATCATCGAGCCGATCCAGGGCGAAGGCGGCTTCATCGTCCCGGACGAGGGATTTCTGCCCGCCATCCTGAAGTGGTGCCACGACAACAACGTGGTCTTCATCGCCGACGAGGTGCAGACCGGGTTCGCCCGCACCGGTGACATGTTCGCCTCCGACCGGGAAGGCCTGGTCCCCGACCTCATCGTGATGGCCAAGGGCATCGCCGGGGGGATGCCGCTGTCTGCGGTGACCGGCCGCGCCGAGATGATGGACGCGCCTCACGCCGGAGGGCTGGGCGGCACGTACGGCGGCAATCCGGTGGCCTGTGCCGCCGCCATCGCCTCCCTCGATGCATTCGAGTTCGGCGGCCTGGTGGAACGCGCACGCGAGATCGAGTCCGTGGTCCGCGGCCACATGGAGCCAGTGGCCGCTTCCGACCCTCGTCTCGGCGAGATCCGCGGTCGCGGCGCGATGATCGCGATGGAGTTCGTGGACCCGGCAAGCGGCGAGCCGGATGCGGCGCTGACCGCGCAGATCGCCAAGGCCTGCCACGCGCAGGGAGTGATCGTGCTGACGTGTGGCACGTACGGCAACATCGTGCGACTCCTTCCCCCGTTGACCATCCCCGACGACCTGCTGGTCGAGGGCCTGACGGTGCTGACCGACGCGCTGGCGGCGGCCTGACTCAGTGCGAGGGCGCGACGTCCTGGCCGTAGTGCGAGACGACGTAGGTGCTGAGGCTCTGGGCGAACTCGGCCAGGGTCTCAGCCGCGTGATGACGCGGGTTCCAGACCGCGTAGAGATTGAGCCGCAACGACCCCGTGGGTATGCCGATCCGTAGCCCGTGCAGACCGAAGCGGGCGTCGTCGGAGACCACGGCGATCCCGCGGCCTGACGCGGCCACCGCCTGAGCGACCTGGGACGAGGAGAACTCCTTCACGCTGCGATAGCTCAGCGCCGCTGAGGCCATCGCCGCGTCCAGGATCCAGCGGATGTGCGCGTCCGGGGTCAACAGCAGCA
>JBASAN010000084.1:0-3738 GCA_049650625.1 Ornithinimicrobium sp. | reverse complement strand
CGCCCCGAAGCCCCAAAGGTCACCGGGCGCCGGCTTGGCCCCGGGGTTGAGTGCGGCACGGGCGGCCTCGAACACCGCAAGCGGATCGGTCACCGGTAACGCCAGCGATCCGATCCCGTACCGGGTCGTTCCGCGAGCCCCATCATCGTGCGGCGTGGACGGCACCGACGGACGCTTCCGACACAGCGAGACGAACTCGACTCAAGCTGACCAGCGAGGAATCGCGGGCCAGAAGGGGCCAATGCAGGTCAAGAAGCGGGAGTTCTGAAGACGAATGTGTCACCTGGGTCCCAGACGTGATCCGTGGTGCTGCAGTGATAGCCCCGGAGCCAGGACTGGCCACTGATGACTCGTAGGTAGAAGCCTCTGGGATAGTCCTCGTGGTTACCCAGGAAGGGTGCGGCGACCGTGAGCGATCCCGAGGGCGCCTTGCCGGTCGACATCACCGCGTCGGGCGCTGTTGCTTGGGATGTCAACTTAAGTCGAAGGTAGGGCGCCAGAGTAGGCGGACATAGGTGCCAACCGCGGTGATGTGCTGCCTCAATGATCTGCGGAAGCAGCGCGGCCGCTCGTCATGCCGAGGTCGCTGACTGAACGCTCGTGGACCGTCACTCGCTCAGGCATGGGATTATCGAAGATCGCGTTGTCCATCAACGTCGCTGCTGCCTCATTGAGTCGAACACCGCTCTTCTGCAGCGACTGCAGCAGATGCTGCCGAGGCATCGTGTTCACGTCGAGAGTGACTGGGGCGACGAGGGTGCGCTGATGCATGTCCTCATGCTCGCGCAGAAACGGCGGCCGCCGCCTGAACTTCGTTGTGGGCAGCAGCAGGCGTCCACGATCAGCGGTCCCGCAAGCCGAACGGTATCCGGCGACTTGTCGGCTCGGCCCGCGCGAAAGCGCTCGATGGCCCGGCGGTCACCGTTTGGGGATCTATGGGACGGCGCGCGTGGATCGCGTCAGGCAGACGGGTCGTTGAGGCGGAGGATCTGGAGCCGCTCATCAGCGGATAGTTCCGAGACTGCAAGGACCTTTTGGAGCACGGTGGACTTCCGCGCGATGTAGGTCTCAATGTCCATGTCTGGGTCGGCGGCGAGTGCCATCTTTACGGATCCGTACTCATCGCGGAGGTCCGCGCGCCCGCGAAGGACCTCACGAACGGCCAGATGGTTGCGGACATTCAGCGAGCCACGGCGGCAGACATAGACGTGGCGGCGCAGGCCATCGTCGGGGGCCTCGAACGCCTCCCGGTCAGTCACACCAAGGTCGCCGCGATGCGCGTAACCGGCGGATTCCATCGCGGCAATCGCAGCCGCCATCTCCTCGGCTTCAACGACGACGTCAATGTCAAGGATGGGCTTCGCGGCCAGGCCCGGAACTGAGGTCGAGCCCACGTGCTCGACAGTCGCTGACGTCACTTCCGACAGGCCAACTCGGAGAGTCCCTGCCACGCGATCGAACTGCACGGCCCAATGCGGCGAGTAGGGGACGACTTCAACAGGCACGGGCCGCACAGTATCGCGTGCCGTGCCGTCCGACGTGCCGCCAGGCGTCCTCGACTCGGCCAGATCCGGGCGTTCCGTACGAGGATCCCCGGCTCACGGGACTTCTCTCGCGCCAGTGCAGGATGGGCTCGCGGAGCGCCGTAGCGGAATCGGACTACGGCGTCGGGTCAGGGGATCGCTCCGACCGCCGTCACGGTAGACGGCCCCCGGACAGCGGCAGATCAGTGGGATCGGCGGCGGCCGACTAACGTCGGCCTATGCGAGACGACCCGCCGGCATTTGATCAAGGGGGTCGCTGGTCGCGGTCGGACTGGTGGGGCGTCGTGCTGGACGCTCCGGACGTGGCCGTGCTGACACAGTTTTACTCCGAATTGCGCGGATGGAAGGTCTGGAGGCAGGACGCCGACGGCGCAGCCCTCGACCTCGGGGAAGGCGTGGGGTACCTCGCCATCCAGCACAATCCGAACTACGTGCGTCCCACCTGGCCAGCGACCGCAGGACAGCAGCAGATGATGCTGCACATGGATTTCCAGGTCACCGACCTCGAAAAGTCGGTCGCGAGAGCATTGAACCTAGGAGCAGAGCTGCCTGCGCATCAACCCCAAGATGACGTGCGGGTCCTCTTAGATCCCGCGGGCCACCCCTTCTGTCTATACACGTAGCCCGACCACCGCGCCATCAACGATTCCGGTCGCGAGGGCCCGCCCGCCCGGCACCGAGGTCGGCATGATCCTTCAGCGCCTTTCGTCCCGCGGTAGGAACCGCGACCGGTCAACGATCCAACACCGGCGCGCGTCCCGCGCGACCATGGGCTCCGCTCTGCGCGGCCGTAATTCACAACCGGCCGTTGCGGGGCGTGGGGTCTGAGGATGGCGTGTTCACCGTGCTCAACTTCCCTCTATGCCTGCCTCCCGACTGCCCCGGTTGGAGATGTTGTGGGAGTCGCGCGATCCCGGCGAGACGTTGCGTGCTCGCTTCGGATTCGACGGCGTCGGTGACGTCGTTGCGTGGCTCACCTCGACGCTGGCGGACAGCTGGGGAATCCACGTTTCGTCTTGTGCGCGAATCACGATGAGTGACAGCAACGCGTTGGCGTGGCTGGCGACCCCGTACGGTCCGATGGTCGCCAAATGGGGGACCGCTCCCGAACGGTTCCCACGGCTGGCGGCCCTGGCCGGCCTGACAACGTGGCTCGACGAGCAGCACCTCCCGGTGTCGCGGCCCGTCCCCACGGCGGACGGCCGGGTGCAGCTGCAGATCGACGGCGTCTCCCTTGGTCTGCAGCGCCAGATCGCCGGCCACCTGCTCGAGACCAGCAGCCCCCGCCAGGTCCGCGCGGCGGGTGTGGCGCTATGCCGGCTGCACGACGCGCTCGCCACATATCCCGAGGTCCACCGCTTCCCGGCGCCAGCGACGGCGCCCGGATCCCTTCGTGCTCGCATCGAGGCCTGGCTCGAGACAGCTCCCGAGCACCTACCCCCGCGCGGACGTCATGCCCTTTGGGTGTTGCTCCAGGACGCGCCGTACGAGGCACGGCCCGTGCAGCTGGTCCATGGCGACTTCCGGTCCGCCAACGTGTTGTGCGACGAGCACGACGTCGTCGCTGTCATCGACTTCGAGGAGGCAAGGTTCGATCACCGGGTCGTCGAGGCGGCGCGCTCAGCGGTTCTGCTCGGGACCAGGTTCCACGACTGGGGACCGGTCTCCTCGGAAGTCCGTTCGCAGTTCCTCGACGGCTACCAATCCGTGCGCCCGTTCACGGCGGCCGAGGCGGCCTGGTGGCCCCTCCTCGTCCTGTGGGCCTCGCTGATGATGGTGCCGGCCGGGGAAGACCGGACGGGATGGGGCTCGGCCGCGCGGGACTACGTCGACGAGCTCCAGCTGCGGAAGTAACCGCCTCGTCATGATGCGAGCCGCTCCTCAGGGTGCTGAGGGTGCTGAGGGTGCTCAGGGTGCTGCCGGGCTCGCTTCCGGCGGTGCGCCAGTGCGGTTCGACCTCTGTCTCGGCACCCTGTTGATCACGGGGCCCGTCCTGCGGACCCATCTTGCATCGCGACGGGATCGCCCGCATCACGGTGTCAGGATGGCGCTGTGCGAGAGACCGGGGTGGGTGACGGCCTGGAGGGCGTGCGTTGCATCCCCGACCAGCACTCGGGAGTCGGTGCCCTCGTCTTGGCCGGGTCGAGCGGCCGCGTCGACGTCGAGCGGGCTCGTGTGCTCGGCGGCGCCGGGG
>JBASAN010000083.1:0-16956 GCA_049650625.1 Ornithinimicrobium sp. | reverse complement strand
GGCCTTGGCAGCCACACCCTCGCCTTCGTGAATGAGGCCGAGCAGGATGTGCTCGGTCCCGATGTAGTTGTGGTTGAGCATGCGCGCCTCGTCTTGCGCAAGCACAACGACGCGGCGGGCTCGGTCGGTGAACCGTTCGAACATGGTTTCTCCTGATGGTCGAGAGGACCTCGATGGTACGTGTCGTTGCTGGTCTCAACGTGAGCGAGCCTAGGACTGTTCCACACTCGGGGCTTCAGCGAGGCCCTGTTCGCCCACGGCAGAAGTCGGCGACGCCCCCGGACCGGACCGGGGGCATCCCGCGCAGCAATGCAGGCCCGGCAGCGCGAAGATCAGACAACAGGACTGTCGCAGGACGACATCCGACGGCGCTGCTCGGGTCGCGCTCAGCCACACGTCGCGGACCAGCCCGGAGCGCTGTCGGGAGCTCATGGGTATGCCGGGGCGATAGCCGTCGATGAAAGCTCGTGCCAGCTCCCGATACGCCGCCTGGGGGTTCGTGTTCCTGGGTGTTGCGCCGGCTTCGGCCGGGACCAGGACTTCGCGGGGATATCCCGCCTGCGGGTCCAACACGATCCACGGCCCTGTCGACCGGGCTACAGGTCGTTGCTGCTCGACCGCGAACAACGTTGCACAGGCCACCGACTGCAGGACCCACTGCGCCACGAAGGTGGCCGCCACGGCAGGAGGTGACGTCGGATACGCCCTGCTCAGGGAGGTGTGGGTCACCGTGCGCCAGGCCATCGTCGCGTCCCGACCCCGCGCTTGGTCGAGGACCACCCCTGTCACGTCGACGGCCGCACTCCCCTGGGTGGGGACCTTCTCGACGGCTCGCACCGGAATGAGCAGGGGGACGCGTCCTTCGGGGGCCGCGCTCACCCAGCTTTGCCCTGGGCGGAGTCTTCGGCCGTCTTGTCCGAGGTCGAGCCTTTCTGCCCTTTCTTGGCCCGGTCGACGCTGCGCTGCAGAGCCGCCAGCAGGTCGACCACCTCGCCGGAGTCCTGCTCCTCGTCGTCGCTCGGTGGTGCCGTGGTCTGGCCGCCCTCGATCTTGGCCTGCACCAGCGCCTCGACCGCATCCTTGTAGTCGTCGACGTGATCCTCGGGGGTGAAGTCGCCGGCCATCGAGTCGACCAGCATCTGGGCCATCTTGACCTCCGACTCCTTGGGTTCGCTCACCTTGTCGAGGTGGTTCAGGGACCCGGTGTCACGCACCTCGTCCGGCCACAGCAAGGTCTGCAGCACGATGACGTCCTCCAGAACCCGCAACACCGCCATCGTCATCCGGGTGCGGACACTGACGGTGACCACGGCTACGCGCTCGCTCTCCCGCAGCGCCTCGCGGAGCAGTCCGTAGGCCTTGGCTCCCATCTCGTCGGGCTCGATGTAGTAGGCCTTGTCGTAGAGGATTGGGTCGATCTGAGCGCTGGGCACGAAACTCTCGACCGCGATCTCCTTGCTGCTGCGGTTGGGCAGGGTCGCGAGGTCGGCATCGGTCAACATCACCGTGGTGCCGTCGTCGGCTTCGTATCCCTTGGCGATGTCTCGGTAGGCCACTTCCTCGCCGTCGGCCTGGGCCACACGGCGGTAGCGCACCCGAGACCCGTCGCTGGCCCGGACTTGGTGGAAACTCAGATCGTGATTCTCCGTCGCTGAGTACAGTCGCACCGGCACGTTCACCAGACCGAAGGAGACCGCACCCTTCCATATTGCTCGCACTGCACCAATATGGACCTATGAAACCCATGCTCGCTAGTCCCGGGCCGCGGGGAGCGAATGCCGCTCCTCCCGTTGGCGCCGGCTGGAGGCATGAGGTCAAGTGGGATGGAGTGCGCCTGCTGGCCGATGTGCGTGGTGGCCAGGTGCAGTTGCAGAGCCGCTCGGAGCGGGATGTCAGCGCGGGGTTCCCGGAGTTCAGGAGCCTGTCCGGCATCGCCGACGACGTGCTCTTCGACGGTGAGGCGATCGCCTGGCATGAGGGATCGCCCTCGTTCGCCCACGTCGTCGATCGCGTGCACGTCGCCGACACCGATCGCGGTCGTTCGGCAGCCCAGCGCCTGTCGACACACCGGCCCGCCACGTTCGTGGTCTTCGATGTGCTGCGACTGGACGGGCTGGATCTGACTGCTCTTCCCTTGCGGCATCGGCGTTCGGCCCTGGAATCCATCTGGACCGACGATCCGAGTCGCATCCTCTCCCAGACCTACCCTGACGGATCGGCGCTGTTGCAAGCCACCGCTGAGGCCGGGCTGGAGGGCGTGGTCTCCAAGAACCTGGAGTCCACCTACCGACCGGGGGAGCGAAGCTCCGACTGGCTCAAGTTCGCCCATCGGGCCACCGGCTCCTACATCGTCGGGGGTTGGCGGACCGAGATCGGATCCAGCCGACTGGGCTCGGTGCTGATCGGATCGCCCGCACGCGGGTCCAGGCACGGCGTGGAGTTCCGCGGAAGGGTCGGTAGCGGTCTGGTTGGGCAAGCGGGGCGTGACCTGGCCACCGCGTTGGGCCCGCTCGCTCAGAGCGCCTGTCCTTTCACCGGCCACATGCCGCAGGCGGACCGCCGAGGTACCGTCTGGGTGGAGCCGCGACTGGTCGTGGATGTCGCCTCGCTCGGAGTCCGGGCTGGGTCACGACTACGCCAACCCTCGTTCCAACGGCTACGCCTCGACCTGGACCCAGAACAGCTCGAGACCAGGACGGACGGGGAGCATGACACCCTCTGAAGGCTCGCGTGTGGTCATCGACGGACAAGAAGTCGCGGTGAGCAGCCTGGACAAGATCATGTATCCCACGACCGGTACCACCAAGATGGACGTGTTGCAGCACTACATCTCCGTCGCGGACCGCATGCTGCCGCTGTTGGCCGCTCGCCCGGTCACCCGGGTGCGCTGGCCCCACGGCGTGGACGGGACCCACTTCTTCGAGAAGAACATGCCGAGCGGTGCTCCCGACTGGCTGCCCTCGGTGAAGGTCCAGGGCCACGGCTGGGGGTCCAGATCGGATCACGCCAGCGTGACCTACCCGCTCGTGGAGCATTTGGCCCACCTCATCTACCTGGTCAACCTGGGCTCCTTGGAGCTCCACGTCCCTCAGTGGCAGATCGGCAGCGACGGCCTCCCGAGACCTCCTGACCGTCTGGTGATCGATCTCGACCCCGGCCCGGGGGCAGGACTCGCCGAGTGTGCCGATGTCGCCATGTTGGTGCGCGAACACATGGACGGAACCGGGCTGGACCTCACCCCGGTGACGAGCGGTAGCAAGGGAATGCAGCTCTACGCCGAGCTCGAGGGTCAGCGCGATGCAGCCGAGGTCAGTGCGGTAGCCAAGGCCCTGGCCCAGCATCTGGCTACCGCTTACCCCGAGCTGGTCGTCTGGCGGATGACCAAGTCCTTGCGCGCAGGCAAGGTGTTCCTGGACTGGTCGCAGAACTCCGCCGCGAAGACCACGATCTGCCCCTGGTCTTTGCGCGGGCGAGACCGGCCCATGGTCGCTACGCCGCGACGGTGGGAAGAGATCGAGCAGGCGGCCCAACGCCGTTCGGTGCTGGGCCAGGTATCGCTGGACGAGGTCGGCCCCTACCTGGACTAGGCAGGGCCGGCACACAACAGTCCCCGCCGTTGCCGCAAAGCAAGGACGGGGACTGTTGAAGCATGCGGTGTTACATCAGGCGGTCAGTGAGCAGCAGCGTAGGCATCCTGCACATCTTGCGAAACGCGTCCGCGGTCGCTCACGGAGTAACCGTTGGCGCGACCCCATTCGCGAATCTTCGCCAATTCTTCGCGGGAGGCTCCGCTGCTGGCGCCACCACTGCGGCGACGGGTCTGCCGGCGTCCGCCTGAGCGACGCGAGTGACCGATCCAGCGGGCCAGGTCGTTGCGCAGTGCGGAGGCATTGCTATCGCTCAGATCGATCTCGTAACTGACGCCATCAAGCGAGAATTCGACCGTCTCAGACGCTTCGCTCCCGTCGAGATCATCCTCGAGAATCACTTGCACTCGTTGAGCCATGGAATTTAACCTTACTTCGTAGGGGTATGTGACCCGGACACGGACCGAGCCACATAGAGATATTAACCCTGAGATGAACGTTACGACAAGTTACCTGGCGTTATTCGGCGTTTCGCTCTGAAGAGTCGTCTTCTGCCTGGCCTTTGCTTGCCGCGGCGGCATCCTGCTCGGCTTCCCAAAGCCGTTGGGCCGCACGTTCTCGGCGGTCTCCTTCAAGGATGTGCGTCATGATCACCCAAAAGAGATAGAGCAAGCCCGCGGTCGGCAGCAGAGCGGCCACGATCCCCCAGGCCGAGTCGAGAAACTCCATCTCAGGCCGTCGGTTTGACGAAGGGGAAGAGGATCGTCTCGCGGATCCCCACGCCTGTGAGCAGCATCATCAGCCGGTCGATGCCGAGACCGAGCCCTCCCATGGGCGGTGCCGCATGCTCCAGGGCCTGCAGGAAGTCCTCATCGACCTGCATTGCTTCGGGATCTCCTCCCGCTGCTCGCAGGGATTGCTCGACCAGGCGTGCCCGCTGAATTTCCGGGTCGACGAGTTCGGTGAATGCCGTGGCCCGTTCTGTCCCACCGATAATGAGATCCCAGGCCTCGATCAATCCCGGCTGCGACCGGTGGGGCCGGGCCAGCGGTTGCGCAATGGCGGGATAGTCATAGACGAACGTCGGCTGCATTAATGTCGGCTCGACAAGGGCTTCGAAAAGCTCCATCGCAATTTTTGGTCCGGAAAGACTCGGGTCGACGTTAAGTCCGTGATCGGCTGCCAGGCTGTGCATCGCAGAGTCATCGGTATCGACGGTCACCTTCTGTCCCACAGCCGCAGAGAGCCCGTCGTAGAACGGCAGCCACTCCCATGTGCCGTCGAGGTCTAGGACCTCTGTGCCACTGACACATTGACGGCTCCCGACCGCATCGGCAGCAGCCAGGACTATTGCGTGCACGAGATCGGCCATGCTGCTTTGATCGCCGTATGCGGCATAGGCCTCGAGCATCGTGAACTCAGGGCTGTGTGAGGAGTCGATGCCTTCGTTGCGGAAGATCCGACCGATCTCGTAGACGCGGTCCACTCCTCCGACCACGGCCCGCTTCAGATACAGCTCGAGCGCGATCCGCAGCGTCATAGGCAGGTCGAAGGCATTCAGATGAGTGGTGAAGGGTCGAGCGTTGGCCCCTCCATGAATGGTCTGCAGCGTGGGCGTCTCCACCTCCACGAACGCCTGCTGATGCAGGGTCTCGCGAATCGCCCGCATGACGGCGGCGCGCTTTCGGACCATCTCGCGAGCCTCGTCGCGGACGATCAGGTCGACATACCGGCGGCGCACCCGCTGCTCCTCGGAGAGCTCCTTGTGCAGGACCGGAAGCGGGCGGAGCGCCTTGCTGGCCATCTGCCACTGCTCGGCCATCACCGAGAGCTCGCCCCGCCGGCTGCTGATCACCTGGCCGCGGACGAACACGTGGTCTCCCAAGTCGACCAGCGACTTCCACCGGGCCAACAGTTCCTCGCCGACGACGGCCAGACTCAACATGACCTGGAGGCGTGCACCGGCTCCGGACTGCAAGGTGGCGAAGCACAACTTGCCGGTGTTGCGCACGAAAACCACGCGCCCGGCCACCCCGACCTCGACCCCGCTCTCCTGCTCGGCTTCGAGGTGACCCCAGGACTCTCGCACCGCTTCGAGCGAGTCGGTCACCGGGACGGAAGCCGGGTAGGGGTCGATGCCCTCGGACAGGAACTGGGCTCGCTTGCCTTGGCGAATGCGGATCTGCTCGGGAAGGTCGACGTCCAGGGGTGCTGCGGGTTGACTCACGCGCTCAGAGTAGCGAAGCCCGGCTCACCACAACGAGGCGCCGCAGACGCTGGCCTCGAGATCGAGCAGCGACTGCTTGTGGGCGGCCCCACCGCCGTAGCCGGTGAGGGCGCCGGTGCTACCGATGACGCGATGGCAGGGCACCACGATCGAGAGCGGGTTACGGCCGTTGGCCAGTCCTACCGCGCGGGCTGCTTTCGGAGCCCCGATGCGGGCGGCGAGCTGTCCGTAGCTCGCGGTCTGACCGTACGGGATGTCCCGCAGCGCCGACCACACCCGCCGTTGGAAGTCACTGCCCTCGGCCGATACGCACAGGTCGAAGTCGCGGCGCCGACCCGCGAAGTACTCCTCGAGCTGTCGGCGGGTGCTGGCCAGCACCGGGTGGTGCTGGAGATCCCCGGCGGACACCTCACGTCCGAACGCCCTGCGCTGAGGCGCGTGACGGTGCTGCTCGAAATAGACACCGACCAAGGCCCCGTCTTCGGCCACCAGGCTGAGCGTGGACAGGGGACTGTCCATCCGGTGATACCTCCGTGTGTGCGGCGTCGTCGCGGTGTTGTTCATAGTGGTGTCCTATCGGTTGTCGAAGGCATGCGGGCCGCGGCATGGTCGCTCGCCGCCCAGAGGGTCTGCGTGACGTATCCCCGCCAGGGCCGCCACCTCGCGCTGTGCCGCAGCAGGTCGGCCTGCCCTGCCGGTAATCCCACTGCGGCCGCGGTCCGTCGCACCCCGAGGTCGGTCGAGGGAAAGGCGTCAGGGTCCCCCAAGGCCCGCAAGGCGACCATCTCTGCCGTCCACGGGCCGATCCCCGGCATACCGAGGAGGTCGCTGCGCACCTGCCCCCAGTCCACGCCGGCACCCAAGGACAGTGACCCATCGGCCAGCGCGGCACTGAGCACCCGCACCGTGCGCAGCCGGGTAGGTGGCATCCCGGGGAGGAGTTCCGGGTCCGCTTCGGCAATCGCTGCGGGCGTCGGGAACAGTCGGTCGATCTGCCAGTGCGGATCGCGCTCGCCGACACCGGGTGGCACCGGTTCGCCGAGGGCCTCGACGAAGCGAGCGGTCAGGGTCGCGGCGGCGCGCGTGGAGATGTGCTGGCTCAGCACGACGCGAATCGCCATCTCACCCGGGTCCATACTTCCGGGGATCCGAACCCCCGGACGCGCCTTCACCAGCGGGGCGAGGGCGGGGTCGGCGCAGAGGTGCTCATCGGCGGCCCACGGGTCAGCATCGAGGTCGAGCATCCGGCGCGCGCGCTGCATGGCCGACGTCAGGTCGCGCACATCGCTGAGCCACAGGGTGGCCGCGACGTGATCCTCTCGTGGGGACAGGTGGACCATCGCCGGCCCGTAGCCCAACACGAGTGAGCGGGCCAACCCCGCGTCCACCCACTGCTCGACCCTCGGGACCAGGGTCGCCGCCAGATGACCGAAGAGGCTGTCCGCGTGCAGGGGTCCACGGAAGGGCAGACGAAGACTGATCCGGTGAGAAGCACCGTTCCCGGCCGGGGCTGATGTCTGCGCGGAACGGCGAGCAGCACGAAGCTCTCGCGGCGTGGCAGCAAAGACCGCGCGCAGAGTGTCGTTGAACGAGCGGATGCTGGCGAAGCCTGCGGCGTAGGCCACCTGCGCCATCGGCATAGGGGTCGTCTCGATCAGCACCCGTGCCGTCTGAGCGCGCTGGGCGCGCGCCAGAGCCAGCGGTCCTGCGCCCAACTCGGCGCTGACCAGTCTCTCGATCTGGCGCTCGCTGTACCCGACTCGACTCGCCAGCCCGACGACCCCCTCACGGTCCACGACGCCGTCCGCGATTAGCCGCATCACGCGACCCACCAGGTCACCGCGCATGTGCCACTGCGGCGAACCGGCCGCGGCGTCGGGACGACACCGTTTGCAAGCCCGGTAGCCAGCCCCTTGCGCGGCGGCAGCGCTGGGATAGAAACGCATGTTGCGCTCCTTGGGCACCCGAGCCGGACAGCTGGGACGGCAGTAGATCCGCGTGCTGGTGACTCCCAGGTAGAAGAACCCGTCGAAACGCACATCGCGGCTGCGGACCGCGGCGATGCGCGCATTCGTGTCCAGCATCATCCGAGGTCCCAAGCCATGCCGACAGTCTGCCAGTCGACGAGGGTGCGATCTAGCAGAAATCCGACAGCTCAGTCAGTCTTGCTTCTTACCCGCGCATCACCCCGTCGCGCGCGGCGCCTCATCCGTCGCTCCCGTCCGGCCAGGAGGGTCAGCGTCAGGAAGACCAACGGCAGCACCAACGAGAGCATGACCCAACTGAAGCCGCTCGCTGCGTCGTGACCGCGGGCGTTCAACACCAGGTAGGTGGTGTAGCAGACGTATAGCAGCACGAAGAGCACCCCTTCGCGCCGAGCGATCCGGGCCCCGGTGTAGATGACCGGCAGCAACGCCACACTCGCGGCTACCATCAACGGCAGGTCGATCGAGAGCACCGCGCTCGGCACCGGTAGGCCGCCGGGCTTCAACACCGACGGCACCCCGAGGACCAACCCGATGTTGGCCAGGCAACTGCCGATCGCGTTCCCCACCGCGAGGTCGCCCTGACGTTTGCGGACCGCGATGATGGAGGCCACGAGCTCGGGCAACGAGGTGCCGACGGCCACCACGGTCAGGCCCACCACCAGGCTGCTCACCCCCAGTCCGGTGGCAATCGCTACCGCCCCGCTGACCAGCAGGTTGGCGCCGCCGACCAAAGCACCCACCCCGAGAGCCACCAAGCCGAGCGCGATCGGGAGGGACACCGGCTCGGGGACCTCCTCGGCACCCGTGGGAGCGGGGTCCGGGTGGTCACCCCGCTTCGACAGCCAGACGCTGATCAGCGTGTGGGCGACCCAGGCCAACAGCAGAACGAGGCCGTCGACGGTGCTGATCCGTCCGTCCAGTGCGAGCACCAGCAACGCCGCACCCAGCACGATCAGGAACGGGACATCAATCCTGACCAGCTGACGGCGGATGCCCAGCGGGAGCACGATCGCCGAGACGCCGAGCACCAGCAGGATGTTGGCGATGTTGCTACCGACGACGTTGCCGATAGCGAGCTCGCTCTCCCCGGAGAAGACCGCTCCTGTCGTCACGGCGAGCTCGGGTGCCGACGTGGCGACCGAGACCACGGTCAGCCCCACGATCAACGGTGAGATCCCGGCTTTCACCGCGAGCGCGGAGGCCCCCCGGACCAGGAACTCCCCTCCGGCCACCAGCAGCACCAGCCCGAGGAGCACCTGCAGCACCGAGACGACATCCACGCAGCGAGTTTAGGCTGCCGCGGCTCGACTGCTCGCCGCCACCGGGACGGCACCGAGGTCGACGGCGGGTGGCAGGATTGCGGTATGGAGTCCGGGTTTGTGCCGTGGGACACCGCCTGGCACCAGGCGCTCTACGGCCCCGAAGGGTTCTACCGCCGACCGGAGGGGCCGACGGGACACTTCAGCACCTCGGTCGGCGGCGTCCCCCACGCCCCGTCTGTAATGGCTTCGGCTGTGGTGGCGCTGGCCCGTCGTCATGACCTAGGAACGGTCGTCGACGTCGGAGCGGCCCGAGGAGACTTCATCACCGCAGTGCACCGTCTCGGGCCGGACCTGCGGTGTGTCGGGGTCGATATCGTCGACCGCCCCCGCGACCTGTCCCAGGAGATCGAGTGGGTCATCTCTCCTGGGGGTGCGGAACTGCCCCCCCAGATATCCGCCCTGGAGGGCACCCTTGTCTTCGCCCATGAGTGGTTGGATGTCGTCCCGACCGCCGTGGCCCAACGGGATGCCTCCGGCCGGTGGCACCAACAGCACGTGGACCCCGCCACGGGTCGAACCCACCTCGGCGAGGCCCTCGCCGGGGCACAGGAGCAGTGGCTGCAGCGCTGGGCGAGAAGAGCCCGCGTCACCGAGGTGGGTCTGAATCGAGACCATGCTTTGGCTGACCTGGTCGACCGGGTCGATGACGGTCTGGTGGTCGCCGTCGACTACGGCCATCAGACCCACGACCTGCCGCCCGAGGGCACCCTGACCGGCTATCGAGCCGGTCACGCCGTCCTCCCGGTCCCCGATGGGTCGATGGACCTGACAGCCCACGTTCACCTCGACGCCCTACTGGAGCACCTTCGTCGTCGCGGCGTGAGGGTCGTCGGCACCCGACAGGCCGACCTGCTCGACGAGCTCCTCGGCGTGGCGCTGATGCCCGCGCACGCCAGCGCACGCAGCCAACCGGCGGCATACCTCACGGCCCTGGCCGAGCACAGCGCCCACCGGGTGCTGCGCGAGCCGGGTGGGTTCGGCGCCTTCTGGTGGGTCCTCGCCGAGCGCACCCGCTAGGTTGATGCGATGAGCGGGCCGACGACTCCCCTGACCTCACCGCGCGGTCGACCGATGAACATCACGGTCGGAGCGGCCGGGCTGAGCACTACGGAGATGGTGCTCAACATCGGCCCTCAGCACCCAGCCACTCACGGCGTGCTGAGGTTGAAGATCACGGCCGACGGCGAACGCATCGTGGCTGCGGAGCCCATCATCGGATATATGCACCGGGGCGCCGAGAAGCTCTTCGAGGTCCGCGACTACCGCCAGATCATGGTGCTGGCCAACCGGCACGACTGGCTGTCAGCGTTCAGCAACGAGATCGGAGTCGCACTGACCGTCGAGGCGATGCTCGAGATGGACGTGCCCGAACGCGCCACCTGGGCTCGCACGCTGCTGGCCGAGCTGAACCGGGTGCTCAACCACCTGATGTTCCTGGGGTCCTACCCTTTGGAGCTGGGTGCCATCACGCCGATCTTCTACGCCTTCCGCGAGCGCGAAGAACTGCAGGCGGTCATGGAGGAGATCTCCGGGGGACGGATGCACTACATGATCGCTCAGGTCGGCGGTCTGCGGCACGACCTGCCACCGGGATGGCTTGAGCACGTCGAGTCGGCGATCGCAGCGGTCCGTTCGCGCCTGCCCGACTTGGAGTCGCTCCTGGTCGGCAACGAGATCCTCCGCGCGCGCACACTGGGCATCGGGGTGCTCGACGTCGAGATGGCGAAGGCCTACGGCGTGAGTGGTCCGATCGCCCGGGCCTCGGGACTGGATCTGGATCTGCGACGCGACGAGCCCTACTTGGCCTATGCCGAGCTGTTCGGACCAGAGGGCCCCGGCCGTGTGGTGACCCGCCAGGCCGGGGATGCGCTGGCCCGCCTGGAGGTGTTGCTGGAGCAGGTGCACGTCAGCCTCGACCTCGCGATGCGATGTGTCGAGATGCTGCGGGACCTGCCCGAGGGTCCGATCAACGTGAAGCTGCCGAAGGTGCTGAAAGTCCCTGCGGGTGAGCACTACCTGGCCACCGAGAACCCGCTCGGCTTCAACGGCTACTACCTGGTCAGTCGGGGCGAAAAAGTGCCGTGGCGGCTCAAGCTCCGATCCGCCTCCTTCAACAACGTGCAGGTGCTTGCTCAGCTGCTGCCCGGCACCCTGGTGGCCGATATGGTCGCGATCCTGGGGTCGACCTTCTTCGTCGTCGGAGACGTCGACAAGTAGGCCTCACCTGACCTCCGGCACCTCTCGTCCGGTGCCCCGGCCTCAGCCGAAGGCCATGCCGTCGTCGTCGGAGGGCCGCCGGTGTTGGTCGTCCCGGTCCCGGTCGTCGGGCAGTCGACACATCCACTGCCCCAGGAAGCCAGCCCCCGAGACCGCAGCCGAGGCGGCCGCACAGACCGTCGCCCGGAGAAAGAGCCCACGGACCGACTCCACATCCAGGGCACCCAGGTGCACCAAGGCGTTGGCTCCGTAGAACCCGAGCAGCATGGCTCCCCCGAGTGCACCCGCCTGGGCGGCCACGAGGGTGCCGCGAGCCTGTTGCGGCGTGGGCTGGAATCTGCTCGGCACCAAGGCCGACGTGCCCTGGACGTACTGCCGGACCTTGAAGGCGGCGTACAGCACCAGCACCACGTAGAGCAGGAGCGGGATGAGCGCCAGCCAGGGCAGCTGCGGGTAGCTGTGGCCGCCGGACCGCCAGGCCAGCAGTCCCATGTAGCTCAGGATGGCCGAAGCGACGAGGGCCACGACGGCGGCGGAGCCGGTGATGCCCTCCGGCTCACCCTTCACGACGACTCCTCCATGGTCTCGACCCCGGAGGTGTCCAGTCGAGCCAGCAACTGGGTCACCGGGACGAGCCGGCCGTGGTCACTCAGCACGGCGCCGGGGTCGACTGCTGACCACGGGACCAGCACGAAGGCCCGCTCCTGAGCCCGCGGATGCGGCAGTAGCAGGTCCTCGGCGGAGCTCACCACCTCGCTGCCAGCCGCGGGGTCGCCATACTGGATCAGGTCCAGATCAAGGGTGCGGGCCTCCCAGCGCAGAGTGCGCGTTCGCCCGGCACGGTCCTCCATGGCGTGCAGGGTCGCAAGAAGGCGGCGAGGCGGGAGGCAGGTGCGGGCCATCGCGACGGCGTTGACGTAGTCCCCCTGCGCCGGGCCACCGACAGGCTTGGTGCGAAAGAGCCCCGAAGCCGTCACCGCCCACACCCCCGGTATGCCGGCCAGCTCCTCCAGAGCCCGACGAACGGCGATCTCCGGATCCCCGAGGTTGGCGCCCACGGCGATCACCACGGGCACGTCACGACGGCGCGTCAGGGTGACTGCCACGTCGGAGAAGGGGACACCCACCGGTGCGTGAGGCTTGTGCAGGGTGATAGTGACCTGCTCGGTCAGCGGGTAGCGCGCCAGAAGCGTGTCCGCGATGTCGGTGGCCACGGTCTCGATGAGGTTGCGTGGCTCGCCCTCGAGGATGGCGACGACGTCCGAAGCGACCTCGGCGTAGTTCACCGTGTCGGCCACATCATCACTTGCCCCGGAGAGCGAGACGTCGAGGTCCAACGCGACGTCGACGACGAAGTCCTGGCCGTCGCGACGCTCGCTCGGCAGCACGCCGTGCCGCCCGAAGGCTCGCACCCCCACCAGGCTGATCGTGTCAGCCACGGCAGACCCGCTCCCACACCCCGAGGGTCTGCGCCGTTGCTTGGACGTCGTGCACTCTTACTCCCCACGCCCCGGCCTGGGCCGCCAGGAGCGACGTCGCGGCCGTGGCCGGGTCGCGTTCGCTCGCGTCCAGGGCTCGGCCGACCCGGGGCAGGGCACCGAGGAACCGTTTGCGGGAGGTGCCCACCAGCACCGGGTGTCCGAGCGCCACGATGCGGGGTAGCGCGGCCAGCAATGACCAGTTGTGGTCCGCGTCCTTGGCGAAACCGAAGCCGGGATCGACGACGATGCGCTCGGCGTCGATCCCGGCTTCGACCAGGGCACCGACCCGGTGCTCCAAGTGGTCAGCCACCTCCCTCACGACGTCGACGTAGGCCGCTTGGTCATGCATCTGGTCGGAATGACCCCTCCAGTGCATGGCGACGAACGTCACCCGGGCGTCAGCGACCACGGCCGCCATCCTCGCGTCCGCCAGACCGCCGGAGACGTCGTTGACCATCTCGGCGCCGGCTTTGATCGCCGAGGCTGCGACCTCGGCACGCATGGTGTCGATCGAGGTGGAGACTCCACAGCGGTGCAGTTCTTCGATCACGGGCAAAACACGGGACGCCTCCTCCCGGGCGTCGGGACGCTGCGCACCCGGCCGGGTGGACTCCCCACCGACATCCACGATGTCCGCACCCTGCTGCGCCAGCTGCCGACCTCGCGCCACGGCATCCTCGACGGCAGTCCAGCGTCCGCCGTCGCTGAAGGAGTCGGGGGTGACATTCAGCACCCCCATGATCTTCGTCATCGGGTCACGCCCGGCCGGCGAGCGCCAAACTCATCGCTTCGGCACGCGTCGCTCCGGCCCGCAGCTGGCCCCGCACGGCGGAGGTGATGGTGCGGGCGCCGGGGCGGCGAACACCCCGCATCGACATACACAGGTGCTCGGCCTCGATCACCACGATGACGCCGCGTGGATGGAGGTAGGTCTCCAGTGCCTCGGCGATCTGGGTCGTCAGCCGTTCCTGGACCTGGGGGCGGCGGGCATACACGTCCACGAGCCGGGCCAGCTTCGACAGACCCGTCACCTTGCCGTCCGGACCCGGGATGTAGCCCACGTGGGCCACGCCGTGGAAGGGTACGAGGTGGTGCTCACAGACGCTGTAGACCTCGATGTCACGCACCATGATGAGCTCTTCGTGTTCCACGTCGAACGTGGTGCCGAGCACCGTGTCCGGAGACTGGCGCAGCCCGGCGAACATCTCTGCGTAGGCCCGGGCCACCCGAGCGGGGGTCTCGGCCAGGCCGTCGCGATCCGGATCCTCACCCACCGCCAGAAGGATCTCGCGGACGGCCGCCTCGATCCGGGGGTGGTCGACGACCTCAGAGGTGGCCGGGGTCGACATGCCCGCCCTCGGGGACCGGGACCACCTGCACGGGCGGGTGTTCCTCCTGGTCCGGGATCCGGTGACCGTTCGACATCGCGCGCCGTTCGGCCTCGGTCAGCACCGGGCCACGCTCGTGCACGCCGCGCTCCTCGCTGGACAGCCACACCGGACGCTCGGGTCGCTTCACGACATCCGCGAAGATCTCCGCCAAGGGCTCGGCGTTGAGCGTCTCCTTCTCCAACAGGACCAGCACCAGGTGGTCCAGCAGGTCACGGTTGTCGTTCAGCGCATGCCACGCCTCGTCGTGTGCCGCCTCGATCAGGCGGCGGACCTCGCGGTCCACCACGCCGGCCAGGTCTTCGGAGTAGTCCCGTTCGTGGCCGATGTCTTTGCCTAGGAAGACCTCACCGGAGCCGGAGCCCAGCTTCACCGCGCCGATCCGCTCACTCATCCCGAACTGGGTGACCATCTTGCGGGCCAGACCGGTCGCCTTCTCGATGTCGTTCGAGGCACCGGTGGTCGGGTCGTGGAAGAGGATCTCCTCGGCAACACGGCCCCCGAGGGCGTAGGCCAACTGGTCCAACAGCTCGTTGCGGGTCGTGGAGTACTTGTCGTCGGCCGGCAGCACCATGGTGTATCCCAGGGCCCGGCCCCGCGGCAGGATCGTGATCTTGCTGACCGGGTCGGTGTTGCGCATCGCCGCAGCGACCAGCGCGTGACCACCCTCGTGGTAGGCGGTGATCTTGCGTTCTTTTGCGCTCATCACCCGTGACCGCTTCTGCGGACCAGCCATCACGCGGTCGATCGCCTCGTCCAGGTGGTGGTTGGCGATGACCTTCTCGTTGTTCCGCGCGGCCAGCAGTGCGGCCTCGTTGAGCACGTTGGCCAGGTCGGCCCCGGAGAAGCCCGGGGTGCGTCGGGCGGTGGTCAACAGGTCGACGTCGTCGGCCATCGGCTTGCCGCGGGAGTGCACCTGGAGGATCTGGTGGCGGCCCTTGAGGTCGGGGGCGTCGACGGCGATCTGGCGGTCGAAGCGGCCCGGGCGCAGCAGCGCCGGGTCGAGGACGTCGGGACGGTTGGTCGCCGCGATCAGGATGACCCCGCCGCGCACGTCGAAGCCGTCCATCTCGACCAGCAGCTGGTTCAGGGTCTGCTCGCGCTCGTCGTGGCCGCCGCCCATGCCGGCGCCGCGGTGGCGACCGACGGCGTCGATCTCGTCGATGAACACGATCGCCGGGGCGTTCTCCTTGGCCTGCTCGAACAGGTCGCGCACCCGGGAGGCGCCGACGCCAACGAACATCTCGACGAAGTCCGAGCCCGAGATGGAGTAGAACGGCACGCCGGCCTCGCCGGCCACGGCGCGGGCCAGCAGGGTCTTGCCGGTGCCCGGGGGCCCGTAGAGCAGGACGCCCTTGGGGATCTTGGCCCCGACGGACTGGAACTTGCCCGGCTCGGCCAGGAACTCCTTGATCTCGCCGAGCTCCTCGATGGCCTCCTCGCAGCCGGCGACGTCGACGAACGTCGACTTCGGCATGTCCTTGGAGATCAACTTGGCCTTGGACTTGGCGAACTGCATGACGCCGCGGCCGCCGCCGCCCTGCATCTGGTTCATCAGGAACAGGAAGACGAAGATGATCAGCGCGATCGGCAGCAGGGTGGCCAGCAGCGAGCCGAGGAAGCTGGGCTGGGGGTTCTCGGAGTTCGACTGGTCGATGGTGCCCGAGGCCACCTGCTGGTCGACCTCGTCGATGATGCCCTCGACCTGGCCGGTCACGTAGTAGGACACGACCTCGTCGCCGCCGTCGCGGACCCCGCTGTTCAGCGTGGCCTGGATGGCCTGCTCACCGTCGATGAAGGTGATCTCCTTGACGTCGCCCTGGGCGATGTAGGACTCCATCTGCGAGGTGGGGACCTCGTCGTAGCCGCCGCCGGGGACGAGGTACTGCAGGGCGATCAGGACGCCGAGGACGGCGACCGCGATCCACACCCAGGGACCCTTGAAAACTCTCTTCACGGACTTCTCTCGACCTCGTCGTGCGGACACGCGCGGGCTGCGTCGTCGGTGCTCGACGCGGGCCTGCACGCAGGGATGGTGGACTGCCGACGGTACACGTCACGGCAACGACGACCCCGGCCTCCGCGGAGGCCGCCGTGACGGTGGGCCCGCGGCGCCTCAGGAGTAGACGTGCGGGGCGAGGGTGCCGATGTCGCGCAGGTTGCGGTACCGCTCGCGGAAGTCGAGGCCGTAGCCCACGACGAACTCGTTGGGGATGTCCCAGCCGACGTAGCGCACGTTGACCGGCATCTGCAGCGCGTCGGGCTTGCGCAGCAGGGTGGCGATCTCGACGCTGGCGGGGTTGCGCGAGGACAGGTTGGCCGTCAGCCAGGACAGCGTCAGGCCGGTGTCGATGATCTCGTCGACGATCAGGACGTGGCGCCCGGAGATGTCGCTGTCGAGGTCCTTGAGGATCCGCACGACGCCGCTGGACTTGGTGCCCGAGCCGTAGGAGGACACCGCCATCCAGTCCATCTCGACGTGACGGCCGAACGCGCGGGCGAGGTCGGCCATGACCATCACCGCGCCGCGCAGGATGCCGACGATGACGACGTCGTGGCCCTCGTAGTCACGCTCGATCTGCTCGGCCATCTCGGCGAGCCGCTCCTGGATCTGCGCCTCGGTGAACAGCACGTTGACGAGGTCGTTCTCCACGTGGGACGCGTCCATGGCCTCACCTTCCCACAGCGCACGCCGTCCACCGACCTCCGGGACCGGCGCCCCGCCTCCGCCCCTGCGGCCCTAGGC
>JBASAN010000082.1:0-5201 GCA_049650625.1 Ornithinimicrobium sp. | reverse complement strand
CGGACGCACTGGGTGGCCACGTCGTTCTCCACCTGAGAGCCGTGGGTGAGCCAGTTGCCGTAGGTGATTTCGGAGATCTTGAGGCCGCTGTTGCCGAGGTATCTGAATTCCATCCTTCTACGCTACGACTTGCCCCGGACATCCGCCGCACGGGGTGGGTCATGATGGGGCGGTGAACGTCGTCCCGCCCGTGGTTGACCTCGGGCCAGAGCTGTCCCACGAGGAGATCGAGCGCTACTCCCGGCACCTGTTGGTCCCCGGCATCGGGATGCCGGGGCAGCGGCGGTTGCTCAATGCCCGGGTGTGTGTGGTCGGGGCGGGTGGACTGGGCTGTCCCGCGCTGGCCTACCTGGCAGCGGCCGGAGTCGGTCACATCACGGTCATCGACGATGACGACGTGGAGGTGTCGAACCTGCAACGTCAGGTCCTGCACCGCACCAGCGACGTCGGCACCCCGAAGGTGGACAGCGCTGCGCGGGCGTTGCGGGATCTGAACCCTGGCGTCTGCGTGAGCACTCGGCACACCCGGGTAACTGCCGAGTCCGTCCACGACCTCATCCGGGACCACGATGTGGTGCTGGATGGCACGGACAACTTCCCCACGCGCTATCTGGTGAACGACGCGTGCGTGGACCTCGGGACGCCTTTGGTGTGGGCAGCGGTGTTGCGCTTCGACGCGCAGGTCTCCACCTTCGTGCCGGAGCCGTGGGTGACCGCTGAGCAGGCGACCCAGCTGCGGGACCTCTTCCCGACTGCTCCGCCGCCGGAGGTCGTGCCGTCGTGCGCGGACGCTGGGGTGCTCGGGGCGATGGTGGGTCAGGTCGGCTCGATCATGGCGGCAGAGACGATCAAGCTCCTGACCGGGGCGGGGGAGCCGCTGTTGGGTCGCGTCATGCTCATCGACATCGCGGCGATGACGACCCGGCAGATTCCGCTGCGGGTGAATCCTTCACGTGCCGGCGCTCCAGTGGCCATCGAGTCCCGGTCGGTGCCGGAGCCGGTTGTCAGCATGACTGCGGCTGAAGTCTCCGAACGACTAGGGGAGCTGACGGTGCTGGACGTGCGCGAGCCCGCCGAGCACGATCTGGGCACGATCCCCGGAGCGATGCGCGCGCCATTGCAGGAGGTGCTTGCCTGGCACCATCTGTCGGAAGTCACTCCCGGACCGGTGGTCGTGACCTGCAAGGCCGGCCCCAGAGCCGAACGCGCGGCCAGCCATCTGCTCGGCCTGGGGTGCTCGGACGTGCGTGTGATGCGCGGGGGGATGCTGGCCTGGATCGACGAGGTCGACCCCAGCCTTCCCCGCTACTGAGGTGTCGCGCTGGTTTGCAGGACTCGTGCCACCTCAGGGCACTGATGACCGGTGGTGAAGGAGCACGAGTGCCCACCCTGCGGCACAAGTCGGGATCTCACGCCGGCGGGCGTGGCCGGAGGCGGTGAGATGATTTCGAAGACGAAGGGAGAGGTATGCCGACACTTCGCTACTTCGCGGCTGCTGCGGAGGCGGCCGGGACCACTCAAGAGGTCATCGACGGTCCTGACGTGGCCAGCGTGCTCGCCGCCACCTGCACGGCTCACGGGGCTGCGATGAGGCACGTCGTCGGTCACAGCTCGCTCCTGCTGGACGGTCGGTACGTCTCCGACCACGCCACCCCCCTGGATGACGACGATGTGCTCGACGTGTTGCCCCCCTTCGCGGGCGGGTAGGGGTGAGCGCACAGGCTGACTACGTCGTCTACCGCAGCGGCGGCGGGCGGGCTGTGATCGCCGCCGCCACGCTCGGCGCCGGGATGACGATGCTCGACGGCACCGTCGTCAACGTGGCCCTGCGGACCATGGGCGAGCAACTGGACGCGTCCTTGGCCCAGCTGCAGTGGATCAGCAACGGTTACCTGCTGTCCCTGGCCTCGTTGATCCTTCTCGGTGGGGCGCTGGGGGACCGGTACGGGCGACGCAGAGTCTTCGTCGTCGGCACGATCTGGTTCGCTGTGGCGTCCCTGGCCTGTGGCCTGGCGCCCAACGCTGAGCTACTCATCATCGCTCGGATCCTTCAGGGGGCCGGTGGCGCGCTGCTGACGCCCGGCAGCCTGGCGATGATCCAGGGGGCTTTCGCTCCGAACGACCGCAGCACGGCTATCGGCGCCTGGTCCGGCCTCGGCGCCATCGCGGCGGCGGTCGGCCCGCTGCTCGGCGGGCTGCTCATCGACTACGCCTCGTGGCGTTGGATCTTCCTGATCAACGTGCCGCTGGCGGTGCTGGCGGTAGCCATCGCCCAACGGTCGGTCCCGGAATCTCGCGACCCGGAGTCCGCCAAGGGGTTCGACCTGAGCGGCAGTGCGCTCGCGGTGATCGCGCTGGCCGGCCTGACCTACGCGTTGATCCAGTGGGGAGGTGCGCTGGCGCTGGTCGCCGTGACCGTGGGGGCGCTCGCCGCGGTGGCGTTCGTCTCGGTCCAGCGACACTCGGCATACCCCCTCGTGCCGTTGTCGATGTTCGCCAACCGGACCTTCAGCGCCGCCAACCTGATGACGCTGCTGGTCTACGCGGCGCTCGGGGCGTTGCTCTTCTTCCTGGTGCTCCAGCTCCAGACGGTGGCCGGTTACAGCGCGCTGCAGGCCGGGTTGTCGACGATGCCGATCACCTTCTGCATGCTCTTCCTCGCCGCTCGCGGTGGGCGGCTCGCGGTCCGGATCGGCCCCAGGATCCCGATGACGTTCGGCCCAATAGTGATGGCCTTGGGGGTGCTCGGCCTGCTCAACGTCGGGCCCGAGACGGTGTTCTGGCGGGACGTGCTCCCGGGGCTGACCATCTTCGGTCTCGGTCTTGCCCTCATGGTGGCGCCGCTGACGGCGACCGTCCTGGCCGCAGCACAGGACCGTCACGCCGGGGTGGCCAGCGGGGTCAACAACGCCATCTCGCGCACCGGGTCGCTGCTCTCGGTGGCGGCGCTCCCGGTCCTGGTCGGCCTTTCCGGCGACGACTATGCCGTGCCGGAGGTCTTCGACGCCGGGTTCGAGCGGGCGTTGCTGGCCTGTGCCGGGCTGCTGCTGGTCGGGGGACTCACCGCCTGGATGCTGATCCCGGCAAAGCTCTCGGACTGCCAGCCCGACTCCTGAGCGGCACGCGCTGGGGCACGCGAAAAGAGTCGAGGCACGCGAAGCAACGTGTGTCTCGGCTACGACGTCGTGCGTCGACCCGGGAGCGGACGGGCGAAGGAGCTCGCTAGCCGCCGATGGCGCTCATCGGTCGACCGGGCTGCAAGAACCCCGGATTGTTGATCCCGTGACCGGGCAGCTTCGCACCGATGCTGTCCCGGAACATCTGCGCCAACTCCTCGTCGGAGGCTCCCTCACGCAGCGGCGTCCGCAGGTCCGTCTCACCCGCGGCGAACAGACAGTTGCGCAGCTGGCCATCGGCTGTGAGCCGGACCCGGTCACAGCTGCCGCAGAAAGGCGAGGTCACCGACGCGATCACCCCGACCGTCGCCGGCCCTCCATCGACGTAGAAGCGCTCGGCCGGGGCACTCCCGCGCTGTGGGACCGGCGTCAGCTCGTAGGACGCACGCAGCCGTGCGTGGATCTCCTCGCCGGTGATCATCGACTCTCGGTGCCAGGTGTGCCCTGCGTCCAGCGGCATCTGCTCGATGAACCGCAGCTCGTAGCCGTGCTGCAGCGCGAAGGCCAGCAGGTCCACGGCCTCGTGGTCGTTGACCCCGCGCAGGAGCACCGTGTTGAGCTTCAGCGGCGTCAGTCCCGCGTCGGCGGCGGCACGAATCCCCGTCAGCGTGTCGTCGAGGCGGTCCCGCCGAGCCATCTGCTTGAACGTCTCGGTCTGGAGCGTGTCCAGACTGATGTTGACGCGCCTAAGGCCCGCCTCCTTGAGCGCCCCTGCCGCCTTGTCCAGGCCGAGGGCGTTGGTCGTCATAGAGACCTCGACCGGCCCTTCGGCCCCCTCCATTGCGGCCATCCCCCCGACGACGTCCACCAGATCGCGACGCAGCAGCGGCTCACCGCCGGTCAACCGGACCTCGGTGATGCCGAGGGACACCGCGACGGAGGCCAACCGGATGAGCTCCTCGGTGGTCAGCATGGTGGTCTTGGCCAACCACGGCACGCCCTGAGCGGGCATGCAGTAGGTGCACCGGAGCGAGCAGCGGTCCGTCAGCGAAATCCGCAGGTCACGGTGCACCCGGTCGAAGCGATCGACGAGCGGGGACAGTGTGAGGGGCGCGGTGTCTGGCATTGCTCTCCATCGTAAGGCGTAGGGGCAACCCCACTTCTGTGGTTCAGCGAACGGAGCGCTCTATTCGTTCCGGGTGGGTGTAGACGTTGAGCGATGTCCCCCGCACGAAGCCGACGATCGTCATACCCGCGTCCTGGGCGGTGTCGATGGCCAACGAGCTCGGCGCGGACACAGCGGACAGGATGGGAATGCCTGCGAGATAGGCCTTCTGCGCCAGCTCGAAGGACACCCGGCCGCTGACCTGCAGCACCTGGCCTCGCAGCGGCAACAGGTCCTGCTGCATCGCCCAACCGATCACCTTGTCCACGGCGTTGTGCCGGCCCACGTCCTCCCGCACCACCAGGGGCGTGCCGTCGGTGGTGAAGAGTCCGGCGGCGTGCAGTCCGCCGGTGCGCTCGAACGTGGGCTGTGCTTCACGTAGGCGGTCGGGGAGATTCAGCACGGTGGTGGCGTCGACTCGAGCGTGGTCACGGCTCAGGTCGTAGGCCGCACGGACCGCCAGGGCCTCGATGCTGGCCTTGCCGCACACCCCGCAGGCGCTCGAGGTGGCGAAGGAGCGCGCGAGCCCGGCCGCGAACGGATCGGGGACGCCGGGCGCCAGCTGCACCTCGATGACGTTGTAGGTGTTGACGTCGGTGCCCGTGCCGTCGTCCATGACCGCACCTGCGCAGTAGCGCGCGGTGAGGATGTCGTCGCGGCCGGAGATGATGCCTTCACTATGCAGGAACCCGTGCAGCCACTCGATGTCGTGCCCGGGGGTGCGCATCGTGACGGTGAGGGGCGTGGAGCCGATCCGCAGCTCCAACGGCTCCTCCACGACCACGGTGTCCGGTCGGGTCCGTGAGGTCAGCTGCCCCGAATCGGTGTCGACTGCGATCCGCTGGGTTCGGTGTCGCACGGTTACTCGTCCCACTGTCCTACCTTCCGCAGTCTCATCGCAGTATGCCGTAGGGCACGTG
>JBASAN010000081.1:0-5997 GCA_049650625.1 Ornithinimicrobium sp. | reverse complement strand
TCCCGCAGCCGGATTCACCCGACCGACGATCAGACCGGCCGGCTCGACAGCACTCCCGACCCGATGTACTTACCTGAGCCGATCTTCAACCACCCGTTGGACAAGGTGCCGACGACCTTGGTGCCGCGCCGCTCGGTGCCCACCACGCGGTAGCCCATTCCCGGGCCGGACCGGACGTACGCAGCGGTCCGGGCGCTCACATACCGCGTCGTGTTGCCGACGGACGGGCTGGTCGAGCCCCCGATGGGAACGCTGGAGAGCACGTAGGAGGAGATGTACCGGCCACCCGACATCCGCAGCCACCCGTTCGACAGAGCACCCGTGACCTTGTCACCGCGGTCCTGCGAGCCGACGATGCCGTAGTTCAGTCCCGGGCCAGAGCGCACGTTCGCCGAGGTGTTGGCCGAGACGTAGCGGGTCACCGAGGTGGATGGCGTTCCGGAGCCACCGGACCCGCCCACCGAGCTGGTGGAGAGCACGTAGGAGGAGATGTACCGGCCGCTGGACAGGCGCAACCATCCGTTGGTCAACGTACCGGTGACCCGGTCACCCCGATCCGCGGTGCCGACGATGCGGTAGCTCAAGCCGGGGCCGGAGCGCACGTTCGCCGAGGTGTTCGCCGAGACGTAGCGGGTCACCGTGGCCCCGGTCTCGGGGCTGGTGCTGCCGCCTCCCGGCTGAGCGTTCGGGTCGGCACCCCCGTTGGAGCGGGTCAGCCCCGCGCGGACGGAGCACACCGGCCAGGCGCCGGGCCCCTGCGCCGCCAACACCCGGCGGGCGACCGCGATCTGCTCGGACTTGCTGGCCCGGTGGGCGTAGGAGCCGTACTCCCGTCCCCCGTAGGCAACCCAGGTCGGCTGGTAGAACTGCAGTCCCCCGTAGTAGCCGTTGCCGGTGTTGATGCTCCAGTTGCCGCTGGACTCACACGCTGCCACGCGGTCCCACACGTCGGCGGCCGAAGCGGCAGGAGCCGTGACCCCCATGGCACCGACGGCGGCAGCGCCGGCGACCGCAAGCGTCGTGACGCGGCGAGCCCATCCAGAGCGATTCCGGGCCGTGCGGGCGTCCTGCTGCATACCTTGAACGGTCATGAATGTGGTCCCTTCGCGTCACGCGTCCGATAACAATTGCGTAACGGTACCCGCGATTCACCACACGTCAAGGCGAGGGGTCAGTTGCGAAAGATGCTCTGACCTGGGAGCGCAGGAGTGATCCGGTCGATCAAGGGCGCGTCGCCCGAAGGATTCGGCCACCACGAGACGGGTTGACCGTCGAGCACAGCCCACACCCCCAAAGCCACGGCCGCGACCGTCAGGAAGGTCAGGATCAGCTGGGTCGGCAGCCCCGCGGGCAGCGCCGCGCGGATCAGCGTCCGGGTCCCACGTCGCATGGACACACTCGCCGGCCCCCACCACCCGATCAGCGCGCCGAGGGCGGACCCCGCCGCGATCGGGATCGGGTCCTCGACCGACGTGGACACGTCCATCCCGACACTCATGGCGACGCTCGTCGTGAAGGCCGCGGTGACGGCCACCCCGAGCGGCAGGAGGAGCCACAGCAGCGACATCAGGACCGCCGGGATCAGTCGCAACGGAGCCGCCAACAACGTCATCGGGATGTCACTGCGTCGTAGTCCAGCCTCGTGGCGCCGCATCACCAGGCCCGTCATCGACCGGTCGATCCAGCGGGTCAGCACCGACCACAGACCGATCAGCAGCCAGGCCAGCAGTGGGGCCACCGTGCAGAGCGAGACGAACACCGCCCACAGGGTGACGATCGTGCCGGTCCGCATCGGGCGTCCGATGCGCGGATCCCCGTGTGCCCGAGGGTATGCCGACCCCGCGCCAGGAAGTTGCCCCGGACCTCCGGCGTAGGGCTGGCCCTGACCTGGTGGCCAGTTCTGCGGTGGCCCTCCCTGGCCCTGTGACGGGGGGTAGGGACCCTGTCGCGGCGGGCCGGTCGGGGCCGGCGCGGGGCCGGAGCCCCTGTAGCGCTGGGAAGGGTAGGACTCGGTATGGGGATAGGCCTGCGGCTCGCGGTATGCCGGCGCACCAGCGGGACCGTCGGCGCGACGCGGTGGGGCCTGTGGGGCCACCTGGGTGTGGGCGATCGGCTGGGCGCGCGTCGGGTCCTGCACGGGCGCGATCCGCGTCGCGTCCGCCTCACCGTGGCCCATGGACCCGGTCGCGGGTGAGGAGGTAGCAGCCTGGGCCGTCGAGCCGGCCGCGACACCTGCAGTGGCACCTGCCGCGCCCAGTCCGGCGGCCGCCCGCGCGGCCGTCAAGGAGCGCTGGGTCATGGCCTCGGTCACCGGGCGATGCGCGGCATACATCTGCATGGCCGCCATCACCTCGGAGGCCTCCGGTCGCTTGCGCGGGTCGGGGTCCAACGCCGCCAGCAACAGGGGCCGCAGCTGCTCGTCGACTCCGTCGAGCTTGGTCCGGCCGCGAACGACGCGATCCAGCACGACACTCATCGGTCCGTTGCCGAACGGCGGCGCCCCACTGGCAGCGAAGGACAGGGTCGCGGCCCAGCCCCACCAGTCGGTCGCGCGCGTCACCGAGCCGCCTTCGACCACCTCGGGTGAGAGGTAACCCGGCGTGCCCATCACCATCCCGGTCATGGTCAGTCGGGAGTCGTCGGCGACCTGGGCGATGCCGAAGTCGATCACCACCGGGTCATCGCCCACCATCAGGACGTTGCCGGGCTTGAGGTCGCGGTGCACGATCCCCACCTCGTGGATCGCGGCCAACGCTTCCGAGAGCCCCTCACCCAGGCGCACCAACGCGTCGGGTCCCAACGGCCCCTGCTCGGCCACCACGGCATCCAACGGCGCCCCGGGGACGTACTCGGTCACGATGTAGGGCGCCGGCCCGTCCACGTCCGCGTCCAGCACCGACGCCACCCGTGGGTGATGGACCCGCGCGAGGGTGTCGACCTCGCGACGCAACCGCGCCCGCGCATTCTCGTCGTGGGCGATGTGCGGTCGCAGCACTTTGATCGACACGTCGCGTCCGTCGCTGAACTCCGAACGCCACACCACCCCCATACCGCCTTCGCCCAGGCGAGGGCCGAGCACGTAGGGACCGACCCTGCGCTCTCCCTGCTCGCCGGACTGAACGGGCAACTCATGGCTCACGTGATCCACCGTATGCGCTCTGACTCCTCGATTGGGGCAGACGGGCCAGCGGCCGTCGCCTAGTGTCATGGAGAACAGACGGATGGGGAGGCACAATGGTTTCATCGCCCGGGGGCGCTGACTTGGTCATTGCGGCCAATCGGCTGCCCGTGGACCGCGTCCTGCACGAAGACGGAAGTGTCCAGTGGCGCACCAGTCCTGGAGGTCTGGTCAGCGCGATGGATCCGGTCATGCGGGCGCGCCAGGGCGCGTGGGTCGGGTGGGCCGGCGAGACCGGCGTGAGCGACGAGCCCTTCGAGACCGAGGAAGGACTGTCGCTGCACCCGGTGGTGTTGACCTCCCACGAGGTGAGTGGCTACTACGAAGGTTTCAGCAACGCCACCCTGTGGCCGATCTACCACGATGCGATCACCGATCCGCAGTTCCACCGCAGCTGGTGGGCGACATACCGCACGGTCAACGAACGCTTCGCCCAGACCATCGCCGACCTTGCCGCCCCGCGAGCCACCGTCTGGGTCCACGACTATCAGCTGCAGCTCGTGCCGGCGCTGCTGCGCGAGCTGCGTCCCGACGTGCGCATCGGGTGGTTCAACCACATTCCCTTCCCCCCGGTGGAACTGTTCGCCCAGCTGCCGTGGCGGGCGGGGCTGCTCCGGGGCCTGCTCGGGGCGGATTTCCTCGGCTTCCAGAAGAGCAGTGACGCAAGCAACTTCGTCCGGACCTGCCGCACGTTGATCGGGGCCACGTCCAAAGGCGAGGTCATCACCTGGCAAGGATCCGACGACGCCTACCTCGGCTCCGCCCCGCGCACCGTGCGAGCCGCGGCCGTCCCGATCTCGGTGGACTTCGCCAGCCTGGAGGATCTGGCGATCTCTCCTGAAGTCCGTGAACGCGCCCTGGCCATCCGGGCCTCGCTGGGGAACCCGGAGGTGGTGATGATGGGGGTGGACCGCCTCGACTACACCAAGGGGATACGGCACCGACTACGCGCCATCTCCGAGCTGCTCGACGACGGGGCGATCGACCCAGGTCAGGTGTCGATGGTGCAGGTGGCCACCCCGAGCCGCGAGCGCGTGGAGGCCTACCGACGCCTGCGGATCCAGGTCGAAGGCATGGTCGGACGGATCAACGGCGAGTACGCCAACATCGGGCAGACCCCGGTGCACTACCTGCATCACAGCTATCCCCGCGAGGAGATGGCGGCGCTGTTCCAGGTGGCGGACATCATGCTGGTCACCCCGCTGCGCGACGGCATGAACCTGGTGGCGAAGGAGTATGTCGCGGCGCGGCACGACCTGGGCGGTGCCCTGGTGCTGAGTGAGTTCGCCGGCGCTGCGGAGGAGCTGGGGTCGGCCTACACCTGCAACCCCCACGACATCGTCGGCATGAAACGCACGATCCTGCGGGCCATGCACGACGAGGTGGGGCCGCGCAGGCGCCGGATGCGCACCATGCGTCGACGGGTCCGGAGCCACGACGTGCACGCCTGGGCCTCGACCTACCTCGACGCCCTGGCGCACGCTCCGGACAAGCCACCGCGCTAGTAGAGTTCGAGCGCCCAACCTCTCACCCAGCCCGGCGGCACGGTCCCGGCGCGAGACGTGGAAGAAGCCCGATGTGAACGATGCGCTGCGCGCGGTGTTGGCCCCTCTGGGTGGCGTCGGCCACCTGCTGGTCGGGGTGGACTTCGACGGCACCCTGGCCCCGCTGGCCGACGAGCCGATGGACGCCGAGCCGGTCTCTGGGGCGATGCCCGCGCTGCATGCCCTCGCCGAGCTGGAGGGGGTGACGGTCGCCCTGGTCTCCGGCCGGGCCCTGAGCTCATTGCAGCAGTTGAGCGCAGCCGAGGACTCCATCGTGCTGATCGGCAGCCACGGCGCCGAGTCCTCCCGGGCTGAGGACGTCGCTCTGGACGTCGGCGCGCAGGAACGTTTCGACGACCTGGACCGCGATGTCCAGGCCCTGCTGCAAGACCACCCGAAGGCGCGGATCGAGCGCAAACCCACGGCGCTGGTCCTGCACACCCGGGGTATGCCGGCTGACGCCGCTCAGGCGGTGACCGGCGACGTCGTGGATCTTGTCGACCACCGCGACGGCGTGCGGATCATCCGCGGCAAGGACGTCGTCGAGATGGCCCTCACCCAGGCTGACAAGGGCGCGGCGCTCCTCGAGCTGGCGACGTCGGTGGGCGCCGACGTCATCGTCTACGCCGGCGACGACGTCACCGACGAGCATGCCTTCGCCGAGCTGCGCGGTCAGGACATCAGCGTCAAGGTTGGCCCCGGGGAGACGGCTGCCCGCTACCGGGTCTCGAACGAGCACAGTGTCGTGATCATGTTGGAGATCCTGTGGGCGGTCCGCGCGGCTGCTCTGCTGCCCAAGCAGACCTAGCCCGCAGCGTCGAGGTGCGCTAGGTTGAAGACAGTCTTGGCAGCGCCGCCACGATTCGTCATGGCCTCCGGCCCTCCGATTCAGGCGCAGTCTCAGGACTGCTGATCGGCACCCGCCGACAGGGCACCCTTTACAACGGATCGTCCGGCACGTACCTGCCGGTGAAGGAGTAGAAGGCTCATGGCAACAGTAACTCTCGACAACATCGTCCGGATCTATCCCGGGGCGGACTCCCCCTCGGTGACGGACCTGTCCATCGACATCGCAGACGGCGAGTTCCTCGTCCTCGTCGGCCCCTCAGGCTGTGGCAAGTCCACCAGCCTGCGCATGCTCGCCGGGCTCGAAGAGGTCAACCGCGGTCGCATCCTGATCGGCGACAAGGACGTCACGTCCCTGCCCCCCAAGGACCGTGACGTCGCGATGGTCTTCCAGAACTACGCGCTGTACCCCCACATGACCGTGGCCGA
>JBASAN010000080.1:0-4905 GCA_049650625.1 Ornithinimicrobium sp. | reverse complement strand
AGCGCTGTGCGCATGTTGAGGGCCAGAGCGTCGTACTGGCTGCGGTGCGACTCGTCGGTGACGACGATGACGTCCGAACGGTTCGACAGCACGGGGATCTGTTGCTCTCCCAGCGCCTTCGATGGTTGGAACTTCTGAATCAGCGTGAACACGTAGCGGTGGTCGGCGGCCAGCAGCACGCGCAGATGGGAGACGGACTGCGCTTGCACGCCGGCCTCGGGAGAGATTGCGCCAGCGTCTGCAAACTCCCCATGCAGCTGGGTGTCGAGCTCGGTGCGGTCGGTGACCATGACGAACGTCCATTTTCCCGGCACCCTGCGCAGCACCTTCTGCGTGAACCACAGCATCGACAGCGACTTGCCCGAGCCCTGGGTGTGCCAGAACACCCCAAGTCGCTTGTCCTGCTCGGCACGCGCTCGGTTGAGGTTGTCGATGGCTGCATTGACGCCGAGGTACTGGTGGGAGCGTGCGATGACCTTGATCAGGCCCCCGGGGCGCTCCATGTAGGCCACGAAGTTCTCCAGCAGGTCAAGCAGGACCGCTGGGTCACAGGTGCCGCGCAGCGCCGTCTCCACGGCGACCGCTCCGCGGGTGCCGTGAGCGTCGATGACCTTCCAGTCGTTGAAGAATTCCCACGGTGAGTACGTCGAACCGACCTCGGCGACGCTGCCGTTGGACAGCAGCACGAAGCAGTTCGGGATGAACAGCTGGGGGATGGCGTCGCGATAGTCGGTGAGGTTTTTGTCGTAAGCCGACTTGACCGACTCGTTGGGCTCCTTGAACTCCATCAGCACCAACGGCACGCCGTTGACGAACAGCGCGACATCGAGGCGTCGGCTGTGCAGATCGCCCTTGACCCACATCTGCTGCGCGGCGAGCAGGTCGTTGTTCGGGGGATCGCGGAAGTCCAGGAACCTGAGCGTCTCGATCTGCTTCACGCCGTTGTCGTCGGTCCACTCCGCCTGATAGCCGTCGCGAAGCAGGTCATGGACCTCACGGTTGGCGCGGACCCGGTCCATGACGCTCCGGTCTTTCGTCAGGACCTCGATGGCCTCTGTGATCGACGCTTCAGGGACGTGCATGGCGTTGAGCCTGCGCATGGCGAGCCGCAGCCGGTGAGTGAGTACGACGTCATGCTGGGAGTCACGACCGAGTGTCCCTTCTGGCCCGAGGACCTCGCCGAACGCGTCCACCGGCGTCCAGCCGAGCTGCTCGAGCAACTCCATGCTCGGCTTCTCCACGTACAGGTACTCCGCCCCCGTCGGCGCCATCACGCCACCGCACCCTCAAGTAGCGCCCCCAGGTCAAGCGCCGAGACGTCGATCTGCCCCGTCACCAGTTTCGGCAGCAGGAGATCACGCAGGTCGGAGAGCTGTCGCGTGGCATGCGACAGCGCACGAATCATTGCGAGATTGTCCGAAAGGACCTCCTCCGCAGCGTTTGCCAGGTCATCCGGGGGCACCAGGGCAGGTAAGGATGAGAACTCAGCTTTCGATAGAGACTTAAAGATGGCGCCGTCATTGCCCATGGAGTCCTCCTCTGCGAACACCTCCCGTAGCTGGCCGAGCAAGAGGGCCTGCTTCCCGCCCTTGGCCCGAACTGCGGCGAGACCGCGCCCAATCGTGATGTCGCTGTCGGCAACGTTGATGCGTCCGACGGGAGCCCGAACGCTGATGAGGACGTCCCCGTCGAAAGCCGATCTTCCTTCGATGCTGCACCACTTTCGGGTCCGCGGAAAGTGGGGCCCAAAGTCAGCGACACCCTGATGGAACGGCTTGCCGATGCCGTCCTCGTTATAGAACTCGGACTTCGGTGACTGACCACTCGTGACGTCGGTGACGTCCCCGAGCGTAGAAGCCTCCCACCCCTCAGGGACCGGGCCGAGTGTGGAATCAACCACGGGCACGTCAACGTGTCCGGGATAGCGGAACTCCACGAACCACTCGCGATAGATGGCGCGCGCCATCTCCTCCAGAATCTCGACCCGCCGCCGGTTGTTCTCGATCAGGTCGTTCAGGGAGCAAAGAATCTCGGCGATCCGGTCCTGCCCGGCACGATCGGGCAGCCGAACCTTCATTGCCTTCGCGGAACCCACGTTGAAGTGCTGTTGCGCAGATCCAACAAGCTGTGACTTGACGGTGCTCTGCCCGTAGGCCGAGTTGAACAGGCCTGCGAGCACGTGAGGGTTGAGGCGGTCCGATGGTGTAATGATCACGAGGTCAGCGCAGTTAGCTCCGTCAAGATCTTCGGGGATCACCGACGCAGTTCCGGGGTACCCAGTCCTGATCACGACAACGTCGCCCGCAGCGAGCGAAGACTTGCGGAGCTTCGCGTTGAAGTCATCGCCGATGAACAGCAGCCCCTTCCTGTTGATGACGAATGGATGCACGTTCTGCGAGCGCAAGAACGGAACTCCCCGCTCCACGTACTGGGTCGCCATCTTCCCGACGTGTCCGACCGTCACTCGCTCGCAGAGATCCCCCAGGACGACCTCTTGCCATTCGTTCACGCGTCGAGAATCCCTTGAACAGCTGAGTTGACCCTTGAACGCAGCACGTCGGCCTCGTCGCTCAGCATCGTGAACTCCTCGTACAGCTTCTCGACGTCACCCATGAAGTCGACGTCGCTCTCGTCGACCGCCGCTGTGCCGGTGTAGCGGCCGGGGTTGAGGCTCCATCCTTGGGCTTCGATCTCTTCGCGTGTCGCGACCTTGCAGAGGCCACCTACGTCGACGTACTTCCTATCGGGGAAGTTCTCCTTGAGCAGCACGTCGCTGCCATCGGTCGTTTCGACGTCCTCGCCGCGGTAGAGCCGCACGATGTTGGCCAAGAACTCGGTCTGCTCGGGCAGGAAGTCGCGGTGTGCACGGTCGATCTGTCGGAAGATGTGCCGGGCGTCAAGGAACAGCACCGAGTCCTCCCGCGGCGAGCCGACCTTGGCCTTGTCCAAGAACCACAGCGTCACCGGCAGGGTGACGGTGTAAAAGAAGTTGGGACCGATGGCGACCATGACGTCAACCGCCCCGGAGTCGATCAGCCGCTTCCGGATCTCCTTCTCCGAGTGGCCGGCGTCACCAGCCGAGTTCGCCATGACGAATCCAGCGCGACCACGCTCGTTGAGCGCAGCGTAGAACTGCTGGATCCAAATGAAGTTGCCGTTGTCGGCCCTGGGTATGCCGAACGGGAAGCGCTTGTCGCCAGCCAACCGTTCCTTCTTGATCTTGTCGACGTTGAACGGCGGGTTGGCCATGACGAAGTCGAACGCGCCGACGGCCTTGTGTGGATCCTCGTAGTAGCTGTTGGCCTGGCGGATGTCGCCAGAAAGCCCGTGAAGGGCCAAGTTCATCTTAGCCAGCGGAACGGTGTCCTCGGTCTTCTCGGCGCCGAGGACCGACAGCTTGCGACTGGCTGACTCGTGATGGCGCTCGACGAACTTCGCACACTGCACGAACATGCCGCCAGAGCCACTCGCGGGATCCAGAACTCGACCCTCGAAGGGCTCCAGGATCTCAACGATTAGGCGGACGATGGAGTACGGCGTGAAGTACTCACCACCACCCTTGCCCTCCTGCGCCGCGAAGTTGGAGAGGAAGTCCTCGTAGATGAAGCCGAACGCGTCACCGTCCAGCTGTGTGGGCAGCGGGGCGAAGAGCCGCAGCAGCTCGATCAAGGTTGAACGCTCGAGCTTCTGGTAACCGCGCGGCAGGATGTCCTTGAGCTCCGGGTTGGCCTCCTCGATCGCCTTGATGGCTTCATCCGTCGCCTTGCCGATGTCCTCCCCCTCCGGGAGGTCGACCAGGTGGGACAGCCCAGACTCGTCGGGGACGTAGAGCACCGACCTCGCCTTGTAGTCCGCGATCGTCGCCGGGTTGCGGGCGCTGGCCCCGACCTCGACCTCCTCGCGCACTGCCTGGAACCGGTTCTCTGCGTACGCGAGAAACACTAAGCCGAGGACCGGGTCGCGGTACTGCCCCGGCGTCAGCTTCGAGTTGGCGCGCAACTCGTCAGCCGCTGCCCACAACGTCGCGCGTACTCGGGCCAGATCTTTTGCCTTCACGGGCCGAGGCTAACGGGCCGAGCGGACCTCCACCGCCAGGCAACGCAGAGCCAGCCGTCGCGAGGGCGTCGACGGCGGGCAATTCTGCGAAGAGTCTGCGCGGACCGCGAGCGAGCTGGAGTTGGCGGGAATCGAACCCGCATCCCGCTGCCCTCAACATCCGGTCTGAACGATCGGATTGGTTCTCCGATCGCGGCGCGGGACCCCGAAGCCTCACGAGGCCTCGGCGGCCGCGTCGTTTCACTGCAAGCCGGACGCACGGATCTGCCGAGTTGCGCGCGGTCGCCGACCGCGTCTTTCCCCCGCTAGAAGGGCCCTTCACGATGATGAAGAGCCCCGTACTACAGGGCGGATTGCTGGGCGGCGTTCCAGTCGAGGTCAACACGAACTGGGCCGGCCTTCGTCCAGTCGCGTCGTTCTGCCTGGGCTGGGTGCGGCAGCAGGGTTGCGACCTGGGCCTCGGCGAGGCTCGGGGTGCGCTTCAGACCGCTGGTGCTTCGAGGGTCCGGGGCGTTCATCGGGGGTCCTTTCGTTCACTGACCGTGGCGTTGACGGGCTGCGACGGGGGCGGCCGGCTCTTAAGTGAGCGTTTCGGCTGGGGTGCGGTGGTGCCCGTGGTGCGGTGGTCTCAGCGTGCTGTGGGGCCGGGTGCGTTGCGGGGAGGATCGCCGAGGTTCGGCGGGTCGGCCAACCGCCTTGGGCCGCGAGGCGGGTCGCCCGGTTTCGTGGTGAGGTCTGGCGGATCGTAGCTGCCGCCGAACGGGTGCTCCTCGCGTGCGCCGGGCGTGGCGGGGGGCCGGGGTCTGGAGTCCCACACGGCCGGGTTGACGCCTTCCTCGATGAGCTGGG
>JBASAN010000079.1:0-4252 GCA_049650625.1 Ornithinimicrobium sp. | reverse complement strand
GGCTGTGGGGGTTGCCTCGCACCAGCCTCGTGCGACCCACGCGCCGCTCCACGAGGATGCCCGCGTCGAGGAGCCGGGCGACCTCGCGGTGCGCCGTCGGGTAGGCGACGCCGGCGCGATCGGCGAGATCGGTGAGGCTGAGCTCGTCGTCGGCGAGCAGCAACGCCGACAGGAGGCTCGCCTGGCCGTCCGATCGGAAGACCGGCGCGAGGAGCGGGGCCTCGGTTCTCATCTTCTGGACAATAACATCCATCGAATGGATACCTGGCGTATCTCGTCTCGGCGTCTCGGGTGCCGCTGCGACCAGGAGGGTCGACCAGACGGCTTCACACGTTGAAGCGGAACGATCACGCGGGGTTTCGGTGGTCGTTGATCATTGCCGGTTGGTGCCGGAAAACACGTTCTGACCTGGGTAAACACCTCCGCGGGACCATTGGGCGTCGTCGGCGACGATTGGTCTCGGCCGAACTTCTTGCGGACTATTTGCGGACCGCTACCCCTCCGCACGCCTGGCGATCGTCGCTTCGATCCAGGCGGGATCGCGACGCACATCCAAGACGGCAAGCAGCCGTAGGCGGCCGGCGGCAGCGAGGTACACGGCCATGTAAGGGAACCGCTTGAGCGAGGCTCGACGGTAGGACTCGAAGAGGATGGCACCGGACTCGGGGAAAGCTCGATCCGCTCGACCTGTTCCCCAGCCGAGCTCGAAACTGGCCGGGCAGGGCCGGATCGAGCGGCGCGTAGTGGGCCACGATGGCGTCGAGATCCTCCTCAACCCTGGGGTGGAAGACCAGCCGACGTCGCGTCACCTCCAGCGGGTGCCCATCCGGGCGTCCAACTCATCCCAGGTCAACCCGATCGACGGGTCGGCGTCCAACTCGGCCGCCCGTGACCGGATCATCGCCCTCTGCTCGTCGGTGACCTCGATGGGAGCCGACGCCACTGTGCTCTCGATGTACTCCACGAGCTCCAGGCGCTCAGCGAGACTCATGGCCTCGATGGCTGATTGAAGGGCGGGGTTCACCATGTACCCAAGTTACCGGGCAAGTGCGACGTCATCGCCTCATGCCATGGCATCCCTGCGCGTCCCGGTTGCCGATGGGCTCGCGGAGCGTCGCCAGTACGGGATGGGCTCGCGGAGCGACCCGATACGGGATCCCGCTCTGGTCGCGCTACGCGTGACGATTGCGACCGATTTCTGGATACGTGAGAGGTCGGGGAAGCATGGTCCTCGTCGCTTCTAACGCGCAGCGCTTCCGGCGGGACCACCAGTGCGCTCATACGCGGTCAGGAGAATTTCTTCCCCAGCTTCGTTCTGCACGTGGAACTGGAATGCTGTGCCTTGCTGCGCGAGTGTGGCGAGCACCGGCATCAGTGCGGCGGTGTGGGCAACTCCGAATGTCGTGCCAGTGTCATCGAGGGCATGTCCAGCCACGGGCTTCTTGCGGCCCAGATCGTTGGATTGTCGAAATGTCCAATCAGCGACCTTGCGCGGGGCAACTCGCATCTGCCAGATCAGCGCCGCAAGGCTGGCCACGCTCACAGGCGCGCTAGTTGCCAACGTGGTCAGATCACCCCACAGAGTCATCCAAACTTCGAATGACCCCGGTTGGGCATCAAGCAGTCGTAGCCCGCCCCTCTCTGGACGCATGGGCTTTGCGATCGCGCTGTCGGCTCCATTCGAGTGCCAGTTCTCGATCGTCGCCGCCGCCGAGCGGAAAGTTGAGTCCAACTCAGCAAGGCTCTGAGCCACGCCGAAGATGTCGCTGCCCGGGTGCCGGTAGGAGACAACGAGCCCCGGTAAGTACCGGTTGCCTGCCCACTCAGGGCGGATGACGCGAGGCATTGGTTCATCGAACTCCGAGCGCAGCACCCGTCGCAGGCGGGTTCGGTCGGCTTCCGTCAGCTGGGGCGACGCGGGGGTTTGCAAAACGGACAGGCCGCCGGGCATGGGTCTAGCCTCTGGCGCGCCCGGCAGTTGCTGCGGAGACGGGACCGGCACGTCGAAGACCTTCGACAGCACGTTGGTCGTAGAGCGACCCGCAAGGCTGAGCAGTTCATTCGGGAGCGGCAGTACATCGTCAGCGGTTCCGAGGTAGTTCACTCAGTGCTCTCCCTGTGTGGTGTGCGCGGCTGCCACGGTAGATGAGGCGAACGGCTACCAATTGGGCGCCTCTCGCGGTTCTCCGACGATTCTCACTGCATTGCGGTGACCCATCGCTCACTGGGTCGCTCCGCGAGCCGATCTTGCGCTGGCACGCTCCGCCAGCAGATCCCTTGCGGACCCAGGAACGGTGCCGGCTGAATCTGTCCTCCGTGGATTGCACCAGGGAGAAGGGGCACGGCGAGCCAGGCGCTGGGGTGGACGGCCGGACTGGCCCGTGTGGTGCATGCGGGATGCAACTTGTACTGGGCATGTGGCGGGCGCTGGCTCATGGCGACGGTCGGGCAGTGGGCGGTGGACCTGGCGCCGGATGCCCCGCTGGCGTCGGGAATCATCCTCGGGCTCGTGGCGGCGGCCAAGTTCTTGGGGGCGACGATCCCCATCGGTGTCGCCTACGGACGGCTGCCGTTGCCGCGGGCCGAACCTCCTGCGGAACGCGAGCTGCGGCGAGAGCAACCCGGGGTCCGGCGCGTCCCGGTTCACCCGCCCGGTGACGGGACCGGGACAGGGACCTTCTACGAGACACACACGATCCCGCCATCGACTTCGTCGCGGCCCACTCTGCTCATCTCGTCCTAGCCCCGTGGACGCCGGTCTTCGTTGACAACCGACGGCACCCCGAATCCCCTCCGGATCGCTCCCTCACTTCCCCTTCGAGCCCTCTGATCCAAGCGGCACGCATGCTACGAAGGTTCGTAGATGGGCCGCCCCTCCTGGGGCGGCCCATGCGGCATTTCTAGGGGTCCGTTGGTTGTGGACGGACGTCGTGGAGGCGGTGATCGGGGTGCATGGCGGAGTGAAGTTCTACCGCGGCGCAGCAAGCGCCGCACGCGCCTACGTCGAGCGGGACAGATCGCGCGCCGACGACTACTACCTCGCCGAGGGCAGCGGCGTCGCCACTCGCCTGGTCGCCACCGCCGACGGCGTGCAACGCGTCAACGATATGACGGGGGACGTCTATGAGCAGTGGGTGACCGGCATCGACGTAGACAGCGACACCCCCAAGGGACGACTTCGTAGCGACGACAGTGCGCTGCGCTTCGTCGAGGTCGTCGTCAATGGCCCCAAGACCTGGTCGCTGGCGGCCGCTCTGCATCCAGAGGTTTCCGCTGCTCTGGATGGAGCCCAGGACAAGGCGGCTTCCGAGATCGTCGGCTGGATCGCGGCCCACGCGACGACCCGAGTCGGCCCCCGCGGACGGCAGGTCCAGGCACCCGTCGAGTCGATCGAGGCCGCTGTGATCCGGCACTACACGTCACGCGCTGGCGACCCGCACCGTCACCTCCACCTCCAGATCAACGCCCGCGTCCGGGCGGCCGGCGCCTGGCGAGGCATCCACTCCGTCGGCATCCGAGACAGCATCGAGGCCATCAACGGCATCGGGCACGCGGCCGTCGCCACCGACCCCACCTTCCGGGCGGTGCTGGCCGCGCACGGTTTCACCCTTAATCCCGACACCAGCGAGATCCGCGAGCTCGCGCCGTACGTCGGCGCCTTCAGCGCGCGAACCGCGCAGATCCGCCGCAACACCGACCGGCTCGATGCCGCCTGGCGCCGCGAGCACCCCGGTCAGGAGCCCGGCCCTCGACTCCGAGAGCGCTGGGACCAACGGGCCTGGGCGCAGGCACGGCCCGACAAGGTGGTGCCCCGAGACGGACGCGAGCTCGTCGACCGGTGGAACGGCGAGCTGCACGACCTCGGTTACCGAGACCCGGCCGGACCCGTCGCCCTCGACAGGACACGACCCGGGTGGATCGACCGCGACGCCGCAGCCGACCTCGTCGTCTCGATGCTGGGTGCCCGGCGATCAGCGTGGAACACAGCCGACATCCGCGGCAAGGTCGAGGTGCTCATCTCCCAGACCGCTCTGATCGCCGAGACCGCCGCACGGATGGAGCTGGCCGAGGACGTCACGAGCCGGGCCGCCGCGCGCTGCTCGCGGCTCCTGACACGGCCCGACGTCCCCGAGCACGTCCGAACCTTGACCTCGCCGCGCGTCCTCGACGTCGAGGACGATCTCGTCGCCCGACTCGCACACCGCACCCGCCACCACTGCGCCGGCGACCCGGTGGCCGACGATGACGTGAC
>JBASAN010000078.1:0-13318 GCA_049650625.1 Ornithinimicrobium sp. | reverse complement strand
GCACTGACGTTGGTGCCGAGATCGGGGTGGGCGAGCACCTCGTCGGCGGCCGCCTTCTTCAGGTCGAGCGCAGCGGGGAGATCTTCGTAGTCGACGTCCACCAGCTCGGCGGCGTCCCTGGCGGCGGACGCGGAACGGGCGATCACGACCGCGACGATCTCGCCGGCGAAAGCGACCCGGTCCACGGCGATGGCCGGGTGGTCAGCGGCTTTCTGGTCCTCGGTGATCGGCCACGCCGTGGGCAGTGAGCCCTGCTGGTCCTTGACGTCCGCACCGGTCAGGACGGCGATGACGTTGGGTGAGGCCTTGGCCTCGGCGGTGTCCACCGACGTGATCTTGGCGTGGGCGAAAGGGCTGCGCACCATGCTGAGGTGGAGCATCCCGGTCAGCTGGATGTTGTCGGTGAACTTGGTCCGCCCGGTGATCAGGCGCTGGTCCTCCTTGCGGCGTCGTGCCTTGCCGATCTCAGGCGCGGGTGCTGCGACGTCGTGCTCCACCGTGGTCATGACTGGGCTCCGCTCGCGGCCTGCTGGACGGCCTTGACGATGTTCTGGTACCCGGTGCACCGGCAGAGGTTGCCCTCCATGCCCTGACGGATCTCGGCCTCACTGGGGTCGGGATTCTCCTTCAGGAGGTCGGTGGCCTGCATGATCATCCCCGGAGTGCAGTATCCGCACTGCAACGCGTGACATTCGTGGAAGGCCTGCTGGACCGGGGACAACTCCCCGCCCTGCGCGATGCCCTCGATCGTGGTGACCTCGTGCCCGTCGGCCTGCACGGCCAGCATGTTGCACGACTTCACACTCCGACCATCCAGATGCACGGTGCACGCGCCACAGTTGCTCGTGTCACACCCGATGACGGTGCCGGTCTTGCCCAACTGCTCACGCAGGTAGTGGACCAACAGGGTGCGCGGCTCGATGTCGTCGGTGCTGGCCACTCCGTCGACGTTGACGGTGATGCGGGTCATGGGTCCTCCGAGAAGGTCAGGGATGGGGACATGCTGCGCTTTTGATCATGACGTGACCCACGTCACACCGCAATACTTGTGGCCTGTGCGTTCCCTGAGATTCGCTGCTCCACCGGACCCACCCGTAGGTCCGGGAGGCTGTGCTGCCGGAGGGACGGCTTAGGACCCATCGTGGTGGTGGATCGGACCCTCGGTCCTGGTCAGGCGATCGCCGGCGCCACCCCAGCGCGCGGCCACGATCTCCGCGGCGATGCTGATCGCCGTCTCCTCGGGAGTGCGGGCGCCGAGGTCGAGTCCGATAGGGCTGGAGAGCCGCTCGAGATGGTGGGGGTCCAGACCCGTCGAGCGCAGACGGGTCAGGCGGTCCTCGTGAGTGCGTCGTGACCCCATCGCCCCGATGTAGGCCACGTCGGGACCACTGAGCGCCAGTTCCAGCACCGGCACGTCGAACTTCGGGTCGTGGGTGAGCACACAGATCACCGTCCGTTCGTCGATCCGCCCGGCGTCCATCTCGGCCTGCAGGTATCGATGCGGCCAGCTCACGACGACCTCGTGAGCCGCACCGAACCGCGCGGCCGTCGCGAACACCGGTCGGGCGTCGCACACCGTCACGTGGTAGCCGAGGAACGCACCGACCGTGGCCACAGCGGCCGCGAAGTCGATGGCACCGAAGACGAGCATCCGAGGTTTGGGTGCGAAGCCGGCCACGAAGACCCGCATTCCTACTCCCCGTCGCTGACCGTCGGGGCCGTACTCCAGGGTGGCGGTGCGGCCGGCGGCCAGCAGGCCACGGGCGTCGTCGGCGATCGCGTCATCGGCGCGCGAGGACCCCAGCGACCCCTGTACGGACTCCCCCAGCGCCCCGTCGGGACGCACCACCAACCTTCGGCCCAACCAGGCCGGGTCCGGGTGCTCGATCACGGTGGCCGTGGCCACGGGGCGGCCCTGCTCGATGTCGTCGGCCAACGAACCGAGCTCGGTGAACCCCTCCGGTGTGACCCGCTCCACGAAGACGTCGAGGATCCCGCCACAGGTCAGCCCGACGGCATACGCGTCGTCGTCACTGACGCCGTAGCGAGTCAGCACGGGCGCGCCGTCGGTCAGCACCTGCCGCCCGACCTCGTAGACCGCCCCTTCGACGCACCCCCCGGACACCGAGCCGACGGCCGTCCCGTCCCTACCGATGAGCATCGAGGCACCGGGGGGTCTAGGGGCGGAGCGCCAGGTGTCGACGACCGTAGCCACGGCCACCGGCTCGCCCGCCGCCCACCACGCCCGTAGCTCCGGTAGCACCTCACGCACGGCCGACCACCTCCAACACCTCACCGAAGGCCGCAAGCGAGTGCCCGGCCACGAAGTCATCGACGTGTGGGAGCACCGCGATGATCCCGGACTGCACCGGCGCGTAGCCGGCCTTGCCACGGTGCGGGTTCACCCAGACCACCCGGTGCGCGACCGACGCCAGTCTCCTCATCTGCTCGCCCAGGACGCCGGAGTCACCGCGTTCCCACCCGTCGCTGAAGACGACGACCACGGCACCGCGTGCCATCCCTCTGCGGCCCCATCGATCGGTGAAGGCACCCAGGACCTCGCCGAGGCGCGTGCCCCCGGACCAATCGGCCACGACCGAACCCGCGGTGAGCAGGGCCTGGTCGGGATCGCGGTGCCGCAGCGCTTTCGTGACGTGCGTCAGCCGGGTCCCGACGGTGAAAACCTCCGTTGTGCGAGGGGCTGACTGCACCACCCGATGGGCCAGCCGGAGCAGGGCGTCGGCGTAGGAGCTCATCGACCCGCTGACGTCGATCAGCAGCACGACCCTGCGAGCGCGGACGTCGCGGCGTCGATGCACGATCTGGCCGGGCTCACCCAGTCTGCGCAGGTGGGCCCGTAGCGTTGCCGGGCCATCGATCGCTCCGCGCGGTGAAGGTGTATGCCGTCGCGCCCGTCGAAGGGGTGACCGCGGTCGCAGGGTGGCGAACTGCCGGCGCAGCGCGGCCCGCTCGCCGGCGGCCAGACCCGCGATGTCCCGCTGACGCAGGACCTCGCGGTCCGAGGCCATGGCTCGGATCAACTCCTGCTGGCTCATCCCGCCGGTTCCACCGTTCGTATCGTCGCCCAGGTCGGCCTGAGTGACGCGAGGACGTGGCGTGTCCGCGCGCGAGAGGCTGTCCATCCGACTCCCACTGAACCACTGGTCAAAGACCTGGTCGTAAGGATCGAGATCGGCCGGTGAGGAAGTCAGGGTCGCTCTGCCGGCCCAGTACAGCGCCTCGCGGCTGTCGAGCCCGACCAACGCCACGCCGCACAGGTAGGTCAGCTCACGGTCCGGCGTCACCGGTAGACCTGCCGCGCGTAGCGCGCGAGCAAAACCGAGCAGAAGCTCCTCAGCGCTCCACGTCATCGTGTCAGCATCCGGTCCAGTGATGCCCGTACCCGCTCGGTGTCCTCGCGATACTTCACCGCACTCCCCACAGTGATCGCCGCAACCTCGGGGTCCAGTGTGCTGCAGCCCAGCGCGTGGACGGCCCGTGCCCAGTCCAGGGTCTCGGCCACGCCCGGAGGCTTGATCAGCTCCCCTTCGGCACGCAGCAGCTGGACCAGCGTGACGACCTGTTCCGCCAGCTCTGCCGCCACGTCGGGCAGCCGCGTCCGCACGATCTGCAACTCGCGCTCCAGCCCTGGGTGGTCGATCCAGTGGTAGAGACAGCGACGCTTGAGCGCATCGTGCAGCTCGCGCGTCCGGTTCGACGTCAACACGACGAAGGGCGGTTCCTGTGCAGTGATGGTGCCGATCTCGGGGATGGTGACCGACCAGGTCGAGAGCACCTCGAGCAGGAACGCCTCGAACTCGTCGTCGGCTCGGTCGACCTCGTCGATCAGCAACACCGAACCGGACTGCTGTAGAGCCCTGAGCAGAGGCCGGGCCAGGAGGAATCGGTCGGCATACACCTCGCCCTCCACGTCCCGAGACCCCGCCGCTGCGGAGGCCTCGACTGCGCGCAGGTGCAGAATCTGCCGAGCGAAGTCCCAGTCGTAGAGAGCCTGGCTGGCGTCGATGCCCTCGTAGCACTGCAAGCGAATCAGCGGGACCCCCCACACCTGTGCCAGAGCCTCGGCCAGGGCCGTCTTCCCCGTGCCGGGCTCACCCTCGAGCAGGACCGGACGAGACAGTTCGCCCGCTAGATACGTCATGGTGGCCAACCCCTCGTCGGCGAGGTAGCCGGTGTCGGCGAGCGCGGAGGTGATCGAGGCCGGGCTGCTGAACGGAGGCTCACGATGCATCGTCACAGCATCACCGATGCGTCCGTGGTTGGGAAGGTCAGGGCCCAGGCTTCCCTTCTTCCAGGCCGTTGACCAGCAAAGCAACGCGGCCACGACGACCCCGCGACGCGGTGGGCACGCGACGCCGACGACGGGCCGACGCCCTCCGGCATCTACTACTCCCACCAAACTCCCACGACTGAGGGGAGCACAGACCGAGGAGGAGCCCATGGCTCAGAAGAAGAAGGCCACAAGCCCCGAACGCAGCGGAGAAGAGGGGCCGGACACCACCGCTGCTGACGTCCGGACCGGGTTCATCACCGGCGCGACGTTCGAGCGCAAGGCCGTGCAGTACATCGACGTGCAGGGACGGGCCATGTTCGAAGGGGACATCTGCCTCGGCACGGTCGAAGAGTTGCAGCGAGGTGCCGCGCTGGCGCAGAGCTCAGAGGACGCCATCGCCTTCGGGGTGGGGATAGTCGGCGCTCAGTACCGCTGGCCCCATGCCCTGATGCCCTACGAGGTGGACAGCTCACTGCCCAGCCCGAGCCGCGTCACGGACGCGATCGCGCACTGGGAAGCGCACACCAACATGCGGTTCGTAAAGCGCACGTCCGCCAACGCCGCCCAGTACCCCAACTACGTCAGGGTCTTCGACGACGGCGGTTGCTGGTCCTACGTCGGTATGCAGGGTGGGCGGCAGATGCTCAGTCTGGGCGCCGGCTGCAGCGTCGGAAACGCCATCCACGAGCTCGGACACGCGTGGGGTCTGTGGCACGAGCAGGGCCGTGAGGACCGCGACACCTACGTCGAGATCAAGTGGGCGAACATCCTTGCCGGCAAGGAGAGCAACTTCAACCAGCACATCTCCGACGGGGACGACATTGACGCCTACGACTACGGGTCGATCATGCACTACGGTGCGACCGCCTTCAGCAAGAACGGCCAGCCCACCATCGTGCAACTGCGCAGTGGGCCGACTATCGGTCAACGCAGCGGTCTCAGCGCCGGTGACATCAGGGCCGTGCACTCGATGTACCGCACGATGCACTACGACATCGACGTCTCCATGGTCTACGCCACCCCCAGCAGCAAGAACGCCTGGGCCTACATGGCCGGCAACGGCTGGCGCAGGGTCGAAGGCACGAGCACCGACGGGGTCAGCAACACCTTCGCCGTGCTGGCGCTCGCCCGGGCCAACGGTCGCAAGGTCAACGCAGCCTTCGACGGGTCCACCATCACGACCGTCTACGGCCTCTGATCGACCAGCAACGAAACACCATCAACCACCACCAGCACCACCGATCCAAGGAGAACATCATGGCAAGCACCAACGTCCAGCTGACCTACGCCACCCCCTCGACCAAGAACGCGTGGGCCTACCCCGCGAACGCGGGCGGGTGGCGCAAGGTGAAGGGGACCAGCACCGACGGCGTCACCAACACCTTCCTGCTTCTGGCTCTGGCACGGGCGACCGGCAAGCAGGCCACGGTGAACCTCGATGCCAGCAACGAGATCACCTCGGTCTACCTGTGAGCAGCCCGAGCACAACGGAGGAGATGACATGAGCACCACTGTGACGATCACGGTCGACGGGCAAGTTTCGGCCGGCTCCACCCAAGGCGCTTCCGGGGACACCCCCTCGGCAGGGCAGGCCCCCAGCATGGAGCCGCCACGAGCCGATACCGCCACGTCCACAACGACGGACGACGGCGCCCCCACTCTCCTGCCACAGGATGTGGGCGCTGACGACGCCGCAGACACGGACCCATCCGGCGAGCCACCGGATCCCAGTGTGGTCGTGGACGACGACCCGACCGCAACCGCCGACGAGGCCGACCTCGCGCCGGAGCCGAGCATCGAGCCCAGCTGACCGCGGCTCAGACCGTCACATCCTGTCGCCGCCATGGTGCGACGGGGTGTGATGGTCTGTGCCCTTGAGTCCCGACCCGCGAAAGGCCTGTGGCCGTGCCCCTTCTCACGTGTGAGTACACGCTCGTTCCGGACCCCCACGAGCCCTTGAACGGCACGCTTCGCGTGCGGGTCGTGGACGATACACGCGCCGATGACACGGCCGCGACCCTGTCGACGCTCGTGGAGGCAGGCCTGCAATGGGCAGCCGGGTCCCCCATCCTCCGTACCCTCGAGTCTGCGGGGAACGGACCACCGAACGGCAGTGCGCTGCAGGCCCACTTCGACCTCGACGGGTCCGGCGAGGTGGCTGTCGGCGACTACGTCACCATGCAGCGGTATGCCCTGCCGGCCGGCGGAGCAGGCAACTCGCCACTGATGATCGAGTTGCGACTGGTCCGCTAGTCAGCCCACCGCAGATGCCGTTGCTTTGCGGATGGACCTTTCCACGTAGGCAACCGCCCGCCCGGGGGCACACCCCAGGTCCTGGTGGAGCCTGCGCTCGTAGTCCTGCACGGCGCGGAGGGCGAGTGCTGGATTACCCTCGGCGATGAAGACCTGGGCCAGAAGCAGGTACGCGCTCTCGCGATAGGGCTCGGCCTTGATGACCAGTCGGCACGCCTGCTCTGCGTCGTGGAACCGGCTCGCATCGATGCGGTCGTGCGCCAGATACTCCAACGCGCGGGCGCAGGTCACCGCGAGAGCTTGGCGCGTCGTCTCGAGCCACGGCTCGTCCCAGGTGGGAAGAATGTCGCGAGGGGCGAGATCGACCACGGCGATGTCTGCGGCCGCCTGACTTCCGTCGACGACCCTCTCGGCGGCGGCGATCATTCGAGCGACGTCGATCGTGACCCCAACGTGGATCGCGAGGCGATGCCCGGTGGCGCTCAGCAGTTCCGGCGCCACCGCGCGGATACGGTAGACCGCGTCGCGGAGTCGGGCGAGCCCGGTCGGCAACGCCAGGTCCGACCACAGGTCCTTGGCGATGCGGCACCGTGACACCGGACCCTGCGAAGTGGCCAGGTAGGCGACGACGCGTTGAGCCTGACCAGCGAGGTCCACCTCTTCTCCGGCACGGACCAGTTCGAAGTCGTCGAACAGGCTGATCGCGAGCGCGGTCGCCGGCGCAGTCATGGTGGGTCCGTCCGTGGGCTGGATGCTTCACAGTGATGGAGCACTCAGCCGGGTCGCTGATACGCCGACCGGCCAGGCTCACCCACCGACCTACCTCGACCGGCCGCGCTCGAGATAGGCCGCCAGCTCGGCGGGAGTGTCGACGTCCTTACCGTGCGAGAGGTCGTCGCAGTCGACGAGCACCGCATCGTTGCGTCGCATGTACGGCCCGGCGCCCCGGTCACCCACCGCAGTGTCCATGACGCCCTGCCAGTGGGTGACGCCGACGAGAGCGGGGTGCCCGGGCCTGCCGTGGTATGCCGCCCGCGATAGAGCCATCGGCCAACCATCTTCCCGTCCCTGGTCCAGCACTCGGGCGACGACGTCGGCGCCGATGTCGGGTAGATCGACAAGGTGGATCAGCGTGGCTCGAGGACATCGCCGACCTCGCGCCGCCAGGGCGGCCAGTCCCGTGCGCAGGGACTCGCTGACCCCTCCGGCCCAGTTCGCACACTCGGCCGTCGTCACTCGATCGCCCCACGCCGCGCGGCCCGCCTCGAGCCGAGTGCGGACCCGCTGGGCGTCCGCTCCCAGGACCACGAGCACGTCCGCGCACCCTCCATCGAGCAGCACGTCGACCGCCCGCTCGGTCAGCGTGCGGCCCTCTACTTCGACCACGGCCTTGGGCGAGCCCATCCTGCTCCCCTGACCGGCGGCGAGCAGCAACCCGGTCACCGGGTGAGCCGTCGGCATACGCATAGGCCCCAGTGTCGTGCATGCTGGGTGACCATGAGCATCAAGGTCGAGAAATCCGAGCTGGCCGATGCGATCAAGGGCCGGCCGTACGCCTATCTGCTCAGCCCGGGGCGTGAGCGACCTCACGTGGTGCAGGTCGTCCCGGCACTGGCCGATGGGGTGATGTACATCGACGGGCCGGGCCGCTCAGCGGTGGGCTTGGCCGCGACGTATCCCAGCATCACCTTGCTCTATCCCCCTGACGAGGCCGAAGGGTACTCACTGATCGTTGACGGCACGGCGCACCCTCACGGTGACGACCTGCATGTCTGCGTCGACCACGCCGTCCTCCATCGGCGGGCTACCGACACCTCTGAGCCCTCGCCCACGGGGTGCGGCGCAGACTGTCACCCGGTCGACATCTGAGCGTGGCCCCACCCTCCTCGGGACCCGTGGCGCACGGACGGTTTCGCCGCGACGTCGAGGGGCTCCGTGCCGTCGCGGTGCTTTTCGTCCTGTGCTACCACGGCGGCCTCCCGATGCTGCCGGGCGGCTTCGTCGGCGTCGACGTCTTCTTCGTGGTCTCCGGGTTCGTGATCACCAGTCAGCTGCTGCGTGAGATCGACCACTCGGGGACCGTCGATCTCGCTCGGTTCTACGGTCGCCGAGCCAAGCGCCTTCTGCCGGCCGCCATGGTGGTCCTCCTGTTCACCGCGATGGGCTCATGGCTGCTGGCTCCCCGGACCCAATGGGCCACGATCTCCGGTGATGTCGTGGGTGCTTCGCTCTACGTCGTGAACTGGGTTTTCGTGGGTCGCTCGGTGGATTACCTCGCTGAGGATGTTGAGCCCTCGCCGGTCCTGCACTTCTGGTCCCTCGCCATCGAAGAGCAGTTCTACATCATCTGGCCCCTGCTCATCCTGGCGCTGCTCTGGTCCGTGAAGCGCACCTCGCACAGGCATGGTGGAAGGGCACCTCGCCTCCAGCTGGCCACCGGGCTGATGGCTGTCGTGGTGCTGCCCTCTCTGCTGTGGTCCTTCTACTCCACCGCGACCGCCCCGGCCCAAGCATTCTTTGCGACGACGACGCGGCTGTGGGAGCTGGGGCTGGGGGCGTTGGTGGCACTCGGTGCCGGCGTATGGACCCGATGGCCGCGCCCGGTCGGCAACGCGGTGGCCTGGGCCGGTGTGCTCGTCATCCTCTTCGCAGGGCTCCGTTTCTCCGATGCCACCCCCTGGCCCGGGACGGCAGCGCTATGGCCGACCCTCGGCGCGTCCCTGGTCATCGCCGGCGGGTTCACCGCCGGGGGCCGAGGGCCACGACTCGTGCTGGGGTCACGCAACGCGGTCTGGATCGGTGGGTTGTCCTACTCCCTGTACCTATGGCACTGGCCCCTGCTCCGGATGGCCGAGTGGCAGTGGGGCGAGCTCTCCACCCTGTCCGGGATGGCAATCGTGACGGCCTCGGTCCTGCCGGCGTGGTGGTCCTACCGCTACGTCGAACGACCCATCCGGTACGCCCCGGTGCTGGGTCGACGTCCCGCCGCGGCACTGCTCCTCGGAGCCACCGCGACGGTGGTGTCGTTGGTGGGTGCGTTGGCGCTGGGCCAGGCCGCTCCGATTCCCACCGACGCGGCACCGAGCAGCGGGCGAAGTGTCACCGGAGACCTCCAGCGCGAGCCGAGGCCGGATGCCGCAACGAGCACCTCGGACGAGCGCCCGGCCCCTTCGGACCCACCTGCGCCAGGACCGGAGGCGGCCGATGCCGAGCCTCTCTACGACACGATCACCCCCGACCCGCTGGCTGCCGTCACGGACCTCCCGGACCTCTACGCGACCGGGTGTCAGGTCGGCGCGGCCGAAGAGGGCATCACTTCGTGTGCCGGTGGAGACCCGGACGGTCGCCGACTGGTCTACGTGGTCGGGGACTCCAAGATCGGCCAGTGGATGCCCGCCCTCGACGAGATCGCCCAGGCGAACGGCTGGCGGCTCGTCCTGCATACCAAGGACTCGTGCGCGTTCGCCGACGTGACCGTCGCGGTTGACGAAGCACCCTTCGAGCAATGCCGTGAGTGGGGGCGCCAGGTGATGGCCGAGATGAGCGAGGAACGACCCGACGCAGTCATCGTCGGGTCGGTCCGCAGAGAAGCCTTCGACGACGACGGGAGGATCACCTCCGCCGCGCTCGTCGAGGGCTATGAGGGGTATTGGGGACAGCTGGTCGAGCAGGGTACGGCAGTGGTCGCGCTCTCGGACAACCCGCAACCCAACTCACTGGGCATGCCCGTCTACCAGTGCGTCGACGAGCACCGAAGCGACCCCGTCAGCGAGTGCAGCTGGGACGCCGGCGACGGGTCGGGGTCTGAGGCAATGCAGCGGGCCGTCGGAAGAGTCGACGGCGCAGCGTATCTGGACATGAATCCTTGGGTCTGCCCGGACGGCCGATGCTCAGGGGTGTGGCGCAATGTGCTGACCTACCGTCAGGGATCGCACCTGACCAAGACGTTTGTGCTCGCCCTGGCAGAGCCCCTGGCCACCCAACTGGTGCCCCTGGTTGGTGCGCGAGGACGCTGACGCCTCGGCTTCAGGCTGTGGCGGCGATGAGCTTCAGGACGGTGTTGTGGTTGCGTGCCGTGCCGACCACCTTGAGGTGGCGTTCGAACCATGCCCCCGTGTACCGGGTGTCAGCCGCCGAGCCACCCAGCCGTAGGTAGGCATGCCGCCCGACCACCGCGAAGTCATCCTGGGAGCCATCCCGCTCCAAGCCGGCGACGGCCTCCGGTGAGGGCTCGCTCTGGCAGAAGATCGTGTGCACCGCGCGTCCTTCCACGGTCCCGGAAGCGACCGCACCGGCCCACGGGTTGCGCTCACAGCTCTGCACGAGCTCGGCGTGGGAGCGCATCACCACCGAGATGACGCCGAACTGCTCGGCCAGCGCTTGCTCCAGGTGCCGCCGCACACGGTCCGGATCCGGCGGTGCCGACATCACCACGTTGCCGGTAGCCAGCACGGTCCGGACCTGCTCGCAGCCCACGCTGACGGCCAGAGCACGCAGCCAATCCATCTTCATCCGGTTGCCCCCCACGTTGACGCTCCGCAGCAAGGCCACTACGTCAGTCATAGCTCAAGACCCTTTCACTGGTGAAGGTTCGCTTCTCCCCGGTCAGCGGATCCACGAACTCTAGGCGATGGGCCAGCAGGCGCAACGGTGTCGAGAAGTCGTCCGGCCGCACGTCGATCAGGGTGGGATAGAGAGGGTCGCCCACGATCGGGATACCCAGGTCGGCGCAGTGCACGCGCAGCTGGTGGGTGCGTCCTGTGGTGGGGACGAGGCGATACGTGCTCAGACTGTCGTGCTCGCGCAGCAGCATGACCTCGGTCTCGGCGTTCGGCTCTCCTGGCACCACGCGGGCCTGCAGGTGACCTCGCTCCTTGAGGAGTCGGTTGCGTATCTTCACCGGCTCGCGCAGTGCCGGTCGAGTGGGAGCCACAGCAAGATAGGTCTTCGCGACCTTCCGCTGGGCGAAGAGCAGCTGATAGCTCGAACGCACCTCCGGGCGCAGCGTCAGCACCAGGACCCCGGCGGTCAGGCGATCCAGCCGATGCGCCGGCACCGCGTCGGGAAAGCCGAGGTCCCGGCGTACCCGGGTCACCACCGTCTGCTGGACGTGCCGCCCGCGAGGCATCGTGGCCAGAAAGTGCGGCTTATCCACCACCAGGATGCTGTCGTCCTGGTACAACACCGTCAGCGGGAAGGGAACGTCGAGCTCAGCTCGTACGTCGCGGTAGAGATACACCGATCCACCCCGCTGGTATGCGGTGTCACGGGTGATCGGAGTCCCGTCGCCCAGCACGACCTCATCCGCGTCGAGCCGCGTCTGCAACGCCTGCAGTCGTGCGGGATCACGGTCGGCGCCGATCCGCTCGGCGACGAAGTCGAAGACCGACGACCAAGACCCGTCCATCGGCATGCTCAGTCGAGCCGGCCCGATCCCCTCACGAGCGGGAAGGGGCGGAACGCGCCGTCCCCGGCCGCTAGGACGCGGACTCAACGACCGCCACCATCGCCGTGCCGAAGCTGTGGCCTTCCTCGAGATGTCCCCGCGCTTCGGGACTCCCGGCCAGGGAGGAGCTGCGGTCTATCATCGGACCCAACGACTTCCCGCCAGCGCTGCTGCAGCTAGTCCCGAGTGAGTCGGCGGTAGGTCACGCGATGCGGACGGGCCGCCTCGGCGCCGAGACGTTCGATCTTGTTGGCCTCGTAGGCGCCGAAGTTCCCCTCGAACCAGTACCACTGGTCTGGATTCTCGTCAGTGCCTTCATAGGCCAGGATATGCGTGACCACACGATCCAGGAACCACCGGTCGTGGCTGATGACGACGGCGCAGCCGGGGAAGTCCAGGAGCGCATTCTCCAAGGACCCCAGGGTCTCGACATCGAGGTCGTTGGTCGGCTCGTCAAGCAGAAGCAGGTTGCCGCCTTGCTTCAGGGTCAACGCCAGGTTGAGTCGGTTGCGCTCTCCGCCAGAGAGCACCCCGGCCTTCTTCTGCTGGTCGGGCCCCTTGAAGCCGAACTGCGAGACGTACGCTCGGGACGGGATCTCGACCCGGCCGACCTGGATGAAGTCGTTGCCGTCAGAGACGACCTCCCACAGGTTCTTCTCCGGGTCGATCCCCCCGCGGTTCTGGTCGACGTAGGAGATGTTGACCGTCTCACCGACCTTCACCGAGCCGTCATCGGGCTCCTCCATACCGACGATGGTTTTGAAGAGCGTCGTCTTGCCGACACCGTTGGGGCCGATGACCCCCACGATCCCGTTCCGGGGCAACGTGAAGCTCAGGTCGCGGATCAGGACCCGGTCGCCGAAGCCCTTCTTCAGCTCCTGGACCTCGATCACCTGTGCACCCAGACGCGGTCCCGGCGGGATCGCGATCTCCTCGAAGTCGAGCTTGCGGGTCTTGTCCGCCTCAGCGGCCATTTCTTCGTATCGTGCCAGCCGGGCCTTGTTCTTGACCTGCTTGGCCTTGGCGTTCGAACGGACCCAATCCAGCTCTTTCTCCAGGCGTTTGGCCAGCTTGGCGTCCTTCTTGCCAGCAATAGCCAACCGCTCGCGCTTCTTCTCCAGGTAGGTCGAGTAGTTGCCTTCGTAGGGGTAGAGCCGGCCGCGGTCGACCTCGGCGATCCACTGCGCCACGTTGTCCAGGAAGTACCGGTCGTGGGTGACGGCGAGGACCGCTCCCGGATAGTTGGCCAGGTGCTGCTCCAACCACTGCACGCTCTCGGCGTCCAGGTGGTTGGTGGGCTCGTCGAGCAGGAGTAGGTCGGGCTT
>JBASAN010000077.1:0-3892 GCA_049650625.1 Ornithinimicrobium sp. | reverse complement strand
TGGCAGGCCGAAAAGGCACCCGACCCCACCCTGCTGATGCTGAACGAACCGTTGGCCAGCGAGCTCGGTTTCGATCCTTCCTGGCTGGGCAGCCAGGAAGGACTCCCCCTGCTCGTGGGTCGCCTTGTGCCCGACGGCGCGACCCCGGTGGCCCAGGCGTATGCCGGGCACCAGTTCGGTGGCTACTCGCCACGCCTCGGTGACGGCCGGGCTCTCCTGCTGGGCGAGGTGGTGGACGGGTCGGGACGGTCTCGCGACGTCCACCTCAAGGGCTCGGGTCGCACGCCGTTCGCGCGCGGAGGCGATGGCCTGGCTGCGGCCGGTCCGATGCTGCGTGAATACGTCATCAGCGAGGCGATGCACGCCCTGGGCATCCCGACCACGCGTGCTCTGGCAGTGGTGGCGACGGGGCGCAGCGTGCAGCGCGAAACGATGCTGGCCGGCGCCGTGCTCACTCGGATCGCGTCGAGCCACCTGCGGGTAGGCACCTTCCAGTACGCTGCAGCCACCGGCGACGCGGATCTCGTGCGCCGTCTCGCTGACCACGCGATCGCGCGCCACTACCCCGACGCTGCTGAGGCGGAGAACCCCTACCTGCAGTTCTTCGACGCGGTGGTCGCCGGCCAGGCGCAGCTTGTCGCCCAGTGGATGCTGGTGGGCTTTGTGCACGGTGTGATGAACACCGACAACATGACCATTTCCGGAGAGACCATCGACTACGGGCCGTGCGCGTTCATGGACGCCTTCGACCCGGCCACGGTCTACAGTTCGATCGACACGAGCGGACGCTACGCCTATGGCCAGCAACCCGTCATCGCCCAGTGGAACCTGGCCCGGCTCGCCGAAGCACTACTGCCCCTCCTGCACAGGGAGGAGGAGCAGTCCATCGAGCTCGCGGTGGCCTCACTCGGCAGATTTCCCCTCCTGTACTCCGCGGTATGGACGGCCGGGATGAGGGCGAAGCTGGGGTTGTCTGAAGCAGTGGATACCGAAGTCGTCGAGCCTCTGGCCCAGGATCTGATGACCCTGGCGCAGCAGCACCGGGTGGATCACACCTCCTTCTTCCGCACGCTCAGCAGGGTGGCTCGCGGCGACGCCGAGACCACACGCAGCATGTTCGCGGACACAGCGGGTTTCGACGCGTGGGCCCAGCGCTGGCTCGCGCTGCAGCCGCACGCCGAGTCGATGGACCGCGTCAACCCGGCGTACATCCCGCGCAACCACCGCGTCGAGGACGCTCTGGCCGCCGGCAGCGACGGCGACCTCGGGCCACTGGAGCAGCTCCTCGAGGCGGTCACCGACCCCTACCACGAGCGCCCCGGCCTTGAGCGGTACGCTGGCCCCGCGCCGGCGGACTTCGGCCACTACCAGACGTTCTGCGGCACCTGAGCCGACCCCCTTTCGACGCATCCTGGGCTCGGAGTACGCAGAGGGTCGTCGTGAGCGTCGGAGACGGCGTGGCGTCCTTTGCCGCAGGCGAACACGTCTTCAGGTTCGTCGACGAGCGACCGGCGGCCCATCCCGCGAGGACATTCCAATAGCCTGCTATGCTTAGCATAGCCAACTATTGAATGTGAGGACGCTATGACCACGACCACGTCACGCAGACCCACGAAACGCCGTCAGCGATCGATGCAGCGCACGGCCCACCTCATCGCCGGTGTGCTGTTGCTGGCTCAGCTGTATGCCGCACCCTGGCTCGGCTCCTGGCTCACCGTCACCGCGCAGTGGCTGGTGGGTCCCCTGGTCGTGGCCTCGGGCATCGCGATGTGGAAGGGGCACCGCATCCGGCGGTTCCTCCGCGGGCGTGCGGCGCGCCATGCCTGAACCCTTCTTGCCGCGCAAGGACTCACTGGGTTATCAGGTCAACCATCTCGCCCGCCTGCTCGCGCATGCCTTGCGTGACCGCATCGAACCTCTCGGCGTGGCGCCCGGGCAGTTCGCCCAACTGTTGGCGCTGTACGAAACGGACGGGCTGACTCAGGCCGCGCTCTGCGAGCGGGTGCAGGTCGAGCAACCCACCATGGCCAACACCCTGGCCCGCATGGAACGTGACGATCTGATCACCCGCGTCCCGGACCCGCTGGATCGCCGTCGCTCCTTGGTGTGGCTCACGCAACGGGCCCGGGATGTCGAGCCCGCTCTCGTGGCCGCTGCGCGCGAAGTCAATACCCGGGCCACACAGGGGCTCACCAACCACCAAGTGGCAGCGCTGATGAGCACGATTGCCGCCGCCATCGCCAACCTCAACACCGACAACGCCAGCGCCCCACCACGTCAAGAGGATCAGTCATGACCATGTCCGCCACCAACCACAGCCACGACGCATTGACATCCCGGCCGCCGAGCCGGGCCACCCTGGTGACGGCTGCGGCAGCTCTCGTCAGCAGTGCGGCCTTCACCGCCGGTTGCCTGCTCACCCAAGCCGTGTCTGTCCCGACCTGGCGGGCCATGGAGCCAGCGAGCTTCCTCGAGCACTTCGCCACGGCGGGGCCGGCCACCGGCGCCGTCCTGTTCCCCCTCGAGATTGCGGCGGTCGCTCTCCTAGGGACCACCACCTACAGCGTCATCCGCCTCCGGCGCGGTGGACGCCTGCTGTGGGCTGCGGCCACCATCTCGATGGGCGCAACGGTCGCACTGCTTCCGGTCTACTTCGCGGGGGCCAACAGTGCGATGCTGGACGACTCCTTCTCGGCCACCGAGGTCGCGCGCGAGCTCACCCGATGGAACGCGTGGAACTGGCTGCGCACCGGCCTCGCGGTTGCCGCGACCGCCTGCGGATTCACAGCCCTGACCGAGACACTGCACCCCGGCGCAGAGTAAGGGTCCTGGGGTGCACCCTTGACGGCCCTGAGCTAGGGCCTCCAGCACACGGGGCACGGCCCGCAGCAGGGGTATCCGTCGCCGGAGTCTGGACCATCGGGTTGATGAGCCCGCTCACTCCCGTGTCCCGGACCCGCCTCAGGGCCTTCGGGTTCACGTGCCTCCAGCTGGCACTTCTTGGTCGGTCAGGACTCGATGACGATCGGGATGATCATCGGGCGCCGGCGCAGCTTGCCACCCACGAACGAGCCGACGGTGCGGCGGATGACCTGCTGGAGCTGTCGGGTGTCCGAGACACCGTTCTTGCGTGCCTTCTCCAGTGCCTCGTTCAGCTGAGGCAGCACTTTGTCGAAGATCTGCTCGTCCTCAGCGAAGCCGCGGGTCTGGATCTCCGGCCCGGCGGCGATCTTGCCGGTCGAGGAGTCGCGCACCACGATGATCGTCACGAAACCTTCGTCGCGCAGGATACGGCGGTCCTTGAGCAGCGTCTCGGTGGTGCCGCCCACCGAAGAACCGTCGACGTACACGTAACCGCAGTCCACGGCACCGACGACGCGGGCTACCCCGTCGACCAGGTCGACGACGACCCCGTCCTCAGCCAGCACGACGCGCTCCCGCGGCACCCCGGTGGCCACGGCCAGATCGGCGTTGGCCTGGAGGTGTCGCCATTCTCCGTGCACCGGCATGACGTTGGCGGGTCGGACGATGTTGTAGCAGTAGAGCAGCTCACCCGCACTGGCGTGCCCTGAGACGTGCACCATCGCGTTGCCCTTGTGGACCACGTTGGCGCCGAGGCGGGTGAGACCGTTGATGACGCGGTAGACCGCGTTCTCGTTGCCCGGGATCAACGACGAGGCCAGCAGGACGGTGTCGTCGGTCCCGACCTCGATCTTGTGGTCGCGGTTGGCCATCCGGGACAGCGCCGCCATGGGCTCACCCTGGGACCCCGTGCAGACGAGGACCTGCTTGTCCTCGGGCAGCTGAGCCAGCTTGCCCAGATCCACCAGCACCCCGTCAGGCACCTTCAGGTAGCCCAGCTCGGCCGCGATACCCATGTTGCGCAACATCG
>JBASAN010000076.1:0-2921 GCA_049650625.1 Ornithinimicrobium sp. | reverse complement strand
GAAGAGGCGTCCTTCGAAGTCTGATGAGCGATCTCGACGACACCCCCGAAGAAACCCCGACTCTGTCTGAGACCGAGGCCGTGTCACGCGAGCCGCGCACCGTCGCCATCACCGGTGCCTCCGGGCTGATCGGCTCGGCCCTGTCCCGGGCCCTGCTGGAGCGTGGCGACTCGGTGGTGCACCTCGTCCGTCGCGAGCCTCGCTCCGAGGGGCTGGCGCCGGGGGTGCGCGAGGCAGCGTGGAAGCCACAGGACCGTCAGCTCGACCCTGCGGTCCTGACCGGTGTCGATGCCATCGTGCATCTCGCCGGGGCAGGTATCGGAGACCATCGCTGGACCCAGGACTACAAGGACTCGATCCGCAACTCGCGGATCGACGGCACCGAAACAGTGGCTCAAGCGGTGGCCTCCCTGGACCGGCCCATCCGGCTGGTCAGTGGATCGGCGATCGGCTACTACGGCAACCGGGGCACAGACGTGCTCACCGAGGAGTCCCGACTGGGCGAGGGGTTCTTGGCCGAGGTCTGTCGGGACTGGGAGGCAGCGACGTGGCGGGCCCGACAGGCCGGCGCCCCGGTGGCCCTCGCTCGCACCGGGATCGTGCTCTCGGTCGACGGTGGCGCGATGGCCAAGATGATGCCGCTGGCCAAGTTCGGCCTGGCCGGGCCGTTGGGTTCGGGCAAGCAGTACTGGGCCTGGATCACGCTGCACGACCAGGTGCGGGCCTTGATGTTCTTGGTCGACCACCCTGATGTCACCGGCGCGGTCAACCTCTGTGGCCCCTCCCCCGATACGCAGTCTGACGTGGTCAAAGCCCTCGGTGAGCAACTGCGTCGACCAGCGGTGCTGCCGGCCCCGACGATCGCCCTGCGGGTGGCTCTGGGCGAGATGGCCGGCGACATCTTGGGCAGCCAGCGTGCGTTGCCGACCGTGTTGACCGAAGCGGGCTTCAGCTGGGACCACCCGGACTTGGACTCGGCGATGGACTGGCTCACGGCGAGCGACGATCGCGCCGGCGAAAGCTCTGTGCCCGAATAGCCGGTAGCCTTCCCCGGCGCAGTGTGTCTGCTGCCGGGGCTTAGGACTCGACGGTGTCCCACGACCAGAGCCGCCAGCCCTCGGGGCCTCTGCGTAGGGTCAACCGGACGAGGTCGCTGCTTGGCTGCACCCGCTGCGTCTCGCGGCCCGCGGTCACGATGCGAAGCGGTCCACGGTCGACCACCGCATGGGCGGTGAACTGGGTGGCCGTCTCAAGATCCTGGCTATCGGCGGGAGTGAGCTCGGTGACCTCGATCTCGCGGGCTCCGAACTCGACGCCGCGGAACTGCGCCCCCGTGTCGACGGCGGCGCGCAGGTCCGCGGTGTCTTTGGCCAGAGCCTCGGAGTCGGGGGCATGCGCGCGACGAAGTCGCTGGGGGTCTCCGGACTGCCATGCGGTGGCACGTGCTCGCAGGACGGTGTCGATGATCTCGCCGGGGCTTTGTGGTCTGCGCGTCTGCGCCGCACGTTCCGGTGGGGCGGCAGCCTCCCCGACGTCACGCATGTCGTCGGAAGTCGCGATGACGTCACCGCGATCGTCTGCCGTCGCCGTCGCCTTGGCGGTCGGCGTGGCGGTCGGCGTTGGGCCACCGGCGCTCGGACCCACGGGCGTTCGCGAGTCCTGGAGCACGAGCACCCAGACCACGACCGCTACCAGGAGCATCATCGCCACCATCGCGGTCGCTGCGCGAGAGGGGTGGCGGGTAGGTGCGCGGTGGCTGACGGGGCGACGAGCGGCCATCGCACGGATCGTCGTCGGCACGTCGCTCCAGGCGTCGGCCTTCACCGAAATGGGTTCTGCTGCTCCGGCTGCCCGGAACGCGGCCACGATCTCGGCAAGGTCCGGGCGTGTCTCGGGATCGACCGCCATCCCGCGATGCAGCACGTCGCGAATCGGCTCGGGTAGGTCCTCGACCATCGGGTCGCGATCTGACCCTTCGCCGACCCGAGCCGGTGTATCGCCCGTCAGCAGCTGCCACACCAGGGCCGTGAAGGCAAAGACATCCGACTCGACCGAGGACTCGTACCCTTCCACCACTTCCGGTGCCACCCAGCCCTGGCGACCCGGCTGAGCCGTCGGCGAGGTACCGGTGATCTGCGGGATGCCGACGTCCGCCAGCAGAGGCCTACTGTCACCCGCGAAGACGACGGCATCGCTGGTCACCGCGGCGTGCACGACCCCCGCACGGTGAAGATGGTGCAGGGCTTCGGCGATCGGAACGACCACCGTGGTGGCCTGGCTCAGTGACAGCCGCCCCACGGCATACAGGTGCCTCGTCAGTGACCCTCCGCGCGCGCGGGCCGTGGCCAGCACCACCTGGTCCTGAGCGGTCCTCTGGTCAATCACCGGAATCACGTCGTGCACCCGGACAAGGTGCTCATGCCGGATCCGCGATATCTGAGCCGCGACGACCATGCCGGACTGGACCGAGGACGCACGGGCCACCCCCTCGCCTTCCGCGCCGGGCGCCACGCCCAGGAAGGTCAGCTGCACTTCGAGGCCGTCGACTACGCGGACGGCCAGGGCGCGCCCGAGGGTCGCGGAGCTCGGCGGCAGTCGCCGAGTCACTCGGTAACCCGGCGGAGCCGTCAGCACACCTCGGTCGTCGGACCCCTCGTGCTCCTCGTCCATCCGGGCAGCATGCCCCACCGGCCACCCCTCGATCCCGAGTTATCCACAGGACCGGCGGCGTAGGGTGAAGGTATGGAGATCACGCGTGTCGGCTTCGGAGCGCAGTCGGTGGACTACCTCGCCGGGTGGCAGATGCAACGGGACGTGCATGCCGCGGTGGCGGCCGGGACGTCGCCGGATACGGTTCTGCTGCTGGAACACCCGGCGACCTACACCGCGGGCAAACGCACCGAGCCGCACGAGCGCCCCGA
>JBASAN010000075.1:0-9075 GCA_049650625.1 Ornithinimicrobium sp. | reverse complement strand
CCCTCACCTCGGTTGTAGGCGTATACCTCCACATTGGCGTCGTCCATCAGAGCGTCGGTCTGGGCTGCCACCGCCTTGTCCATTTCGTCGTTCTTGCCGTCTTGGCAGGTGAACCTTCCGGTCATTGAAACCTTGGGCATGGCGTTCTCTCCTCTTGCTCGGGCTGGCACTTCATGGCTGTTGCGGCGCGGGGCCGGCGATCGCGGCGACACGAGCTTCCATCTTGTCGATCGCCGTACCCCAGCCCTGGGCACCTGGCGAGTCGGCGGGAACGCCGATGTGGGTCATCACCATGCTGGTGCGAACGCCACAGTCGGTTAGCTCGACCACGATCAAAGTCTCTGTCGGGGAGTCGGGCGGCATTCCCATCTGTTCAGCGGTCATGACGTTGCCGTCACGGTCGGCCATCGATTCTGTGTAGACCAAGCGGGTCTTCGGATCGACTTCTCGGTACTCGCCGACGAAGAACATATGCATCGGACCATCGGGAGTGTCCATCTCCATGGCAATGTGACGTCGCCCACCGACCTGGACGTCCATGTCGGCGCGCCGGATCGTGGCACCGATGGGGCCATACCAGTTGGCGAAGTGCTCGGCTTCGGTCCACATCGCCCAGATCAGGTCGATCGGGGCGTCAAAGGTGCGTTCGATCTGGACATCTTTGGTCTCAGACATGACCTGTTCCTTCGGGTTGTCGGCCTTGCAGGATCTGAACGTATTCATCCATCCGGTCAAACCGGGCGTCCCATATGTGTCGGTACTGGTCGGTCCAGTCGGCGACCTGGGCCAAAGGAGCCGCCGCGATGGTGCACGGTCGGAACTGGGCTCGCCGGCCGCGCGTAATGAGTCCGGCATGCTCGAGCACCTTGATGTGCTTGGAGATCGCGGGCAGGGTCAGGTCGAAGGGCGCGGCGAGATCGTTGACGCTCGCCTCTCCCTCAGCGAGGCGAGCAAGGATTGCCCGGCGGGTTGAGTTAGCCAAGGCGGCGAAGGTCTCGTCTAGGTGTGCGTCATCGAGCGTCGCGGTCGCTGATCCCACGGACGTCCTCCTTGGTATTTTCCAAACACGGTAATTAACTAGTGTGGAAACTACTAGGCCTTCGTCGGCACGTCAACCACCGGGTGGCGACAGCCCGATACCATGGCAGCCTGCAGAAGCGAGCAACCGTGGCTCGCTTCACAGCATGAGGAACCGTCACCGGTCAGCGATCGCTAGGTGACACAGAGGGGTAGGTATACCTCGGGGGCGTGGAGTGCGGAGCTCCTTGTGGTGTTTCAGTGAGCACGCTTCGTCACATGGAGCCGTGGCCATTCGTCTACCGAAGAAGAGGACGAACTGGAAGAGTGAAAATTGTGGACGCTACGCAGATCTTCGAAGGAGAACGCCCACGCTTGCTGCGTATCGCGACACGCGTGTTGAACGACCCCGGTGAGGCCGAAGACGTGGTGCAGAACGCGTGGCTGCGACTGCAAAACACGGACTCCGATATCGAGAGCATGCCCGCCTGGTTGACGACCGTGATCACGCGACTATGCCTGGACCGGCTTCGCTCACGCACCCCAGAACCTGCCGTCGAGATCACAACGGACCAGGTCGTGCCTGACCCGGCCGAGGACGTCGCCCTGGCCGAGACTGTCGGCGTGGCGTTGCAGGTGGTACTCGATCGGCTCACACCCTCGGAGCGTGTGGCGTTCGTGCTGCACGACAGTTTTGGTTTCGAGTTCGCCACCATCGCCGCCGTCTTGGACACCACCCCGGTGGCCGCCCGCAAACTCGCCTCGCGCGCCCGCTCTAAGATCGGCCACCCGGTTCCTGAGGATCAGTTGGCTGATTGGGAGGTGGTGGATGCGTTTATGGCGGCCGCCAAGGAAGGCGACTTCGACAGGTTGCTGCAACTCCTGGCTCCGGCCGCGACCGTCTCGGCCGACCCCGCTGCGATCCTGATCGGAACCCCCGAACAGATCCACGGGCGCCACGATGTGGCCGCGTTCTTCAACGGCAGCGCCCACGCCGCCCTGTCGGTGTTCGCCGGGGATGGGCCCGGGGCCGCCTGGTACGAGCGGGGCAAGGCCATGGTTTTGTTCGACTTCTCTGTCGCCGATGGGCTAGTCCAACGGATCACGTTCCGCGCTGAGTCGGAAGCCCTGGCCCACGTGATCCGTCGTCGCGGTCCAGGGCGCCGCGACTGATCACAGTGGGTTGTCACACCTGCCCTCGCTCAACCGTCAACCAGGTAGATGCACCAGCGAGAACTAGATCAGCGAAGGGAGAAGTGAGATGAAGACGATGACCTGCCGTCAACTCGGGGGCCCATGCAACCTCGAGCACCAGGGGGAGGACGCCAACGACGTCATCAATGCCCAAGACCGTCACCTCAAAGAGGCGGAGAAGGCGGGTGACACGAGCCACCAAGAGGCACGCGATGCGATGAAGCGCCGCTGGCGGCATCCGAAGAAGTCCTTGGGCTGGTACAACGACACCAAGGCCGCTTTCGCCCAGCTTCCTACGGACTAACCATCCTCCAGCAGCGAAGAAAAGCGAGAGACACATGAGTAGGACAACCCCATCCGGACAGTTCTCCGCGGAAGAAAAAGCGGCCATGAAAGACCGCGCCCGAGAACTCAGAAGCACGGCCGGTCACAGTGACGGCGAGGCGGATGTTCTGGCAGCGATCAAGGAGATGCCGGACGAGGACGATGACGTCGCAACACGCTTCCATCAGCTCGTCGCTGAGGTCGCGCCTGATCTCGTGCCCCGAACCTGGTACGGGATGCCGGCCTACGCGACCCCGGGTAAGTCCGGGAAGGTGATCTGCTTCTTCCAAGGTGCAACGAAAATGAAGGACCGATACAACACGGTCGGTTTCCGCGACACCGCCGCACTCGAGGAAGGCTGGATGTGGCCCACAGCGTTCGCCCTCCAGTCGTTGAACGCCACCGACAACAACAAGTTCAGCGCGTCGGTCACGAAGGCCCATCGCCTGACCCGATCAGATCCGACTAACTACACGAGCCGTCCCCGATCAGCGATCCCCTTCATGGGGGTGAGAGGGAGCGACCCGGAGCGATTCCAGCATTCGGTTGAGGGCTGCTGTGGTGGCCGATAGGTCCTGCGGTTCAGGTGAGTCTGCGAGCCAGAGGGCCGCTTCGTTCATGGCACCGGATAGCAGGTGGTTCAGCGGGGCGATGGGTTGGGCAGTGATGGTTCCTTGTTGCATTAACGTGGTCAGAATCTGGGTGAGGTGGTTTCCGGAGGCGGCTTCGTCTATTGCGCGCCACTGTGACCAGCCCAAGACGGCCGGGCCATCGATAAGCATGATGCGTCGAACATCCGGAGCGATGCTGGCCCTCAGGAAGGCGTGGCATCCCGCGGTCAGTTGCCCCCAAAGGTCGGTCTCTTCCTCGGCGCAGTCGGCCACCTCGCGGGCGACCTGCTGCTGAACATCTTCAAGGACAGCCGCAAACAGAGCGGCCTTGCTCTCGAAGTGGTGATAGAGCGCGCCTTTAGTGACTCCGGCGGCCTCGACGATCTCAGGCAGACTCACATCGCTATAGCCGCGCCTGGCGAAAAGCCGCTTGCCTTGTGCCACGAGTACGTCTCGGGTGTGAGCCTTTTGCTGTGCCCTGGTGTTGATGCTCATTCCATCCCTCTCCGTTGACATACCGATGGTACGCCCGTAAGGTCTAGTTCACATACCATCGGTACGTCAAGGGAGAGTTCCATGAATGTGACCAGCTTTTACCCTGTGATCTGCACTGATCGACTGCAAGAATCTCGAGACTTCTACACCCAGATGCTGGGCTTCGAAGTCACATTTGAGGCCGATTGGTACATCAGCCTGCTCCGTCCCGGACCCACGCCATACGAACTAGCGCTCCTGAGTCACGACCACCCAACGCTGCCCAGCGCCTACCGAGTTTCAGCGCAGGGCCTCTTGCTCAACTTCGAGGTCACTGACGTCGATGCCGAATGGGACCGGTTGGTCCGCGATGAAGGACTGACGGCTGAGTCGGAACTGCGTAGCGAGGACTTTGGGCAACGGCACTTCATCCTCACCGACCCCAACGGGGTCTTGATCGACATGATCACTCCTATCGAACCCACCGCATCGTTCGCAGAGCAATACGCCACCTAACGTGAGCCCGCGCCCGACAGAATTGCACCGCGTCCCAGATGCGGAACCGTCACCGGTCAGCGATCGGCTTGCGACGACTGCTCGTCACCAGCCCACACCCCGAAGTGTAGATTGATCTGTCTACTGCCGGTAGGCTGGGTCCATGCCCGAAACGACGACGATTCGCGTTAGCAGAGACACCCACGCACGGGTTTCTCGATTGGCGGCCGAACGCCACGAGACGATCGACGAGACCGTGAGCCGTGCGGTTCGAGCTCTTCGCCAGGACGCGATGGCGCGGGATCTTGCGACAGACCTCAACAGCGACGAGATGGCCTGGCTGGATGCTGACGCCGGGTGACGTCGTCGAAGTCGATCTGGGCATGCCGGCCGGGAGTGAGGCCGGGCTTCGTCGTCCGGCAGTTGTCGTCACAGCCCAACGGGTTCTCAGAGGCGGGCCGAATGTCATTCAGGTCGTGCCACTCACCCAAAGGATTCGCCAGAGCGCCACTGAAGTAGTGATCGACCCTGATGAGGACAACCGACTGACCGTCTCCTCCGCGGCCCAGTGCCAGCACGTGCGCTCTGTCGCCACGACGCGTATTCACGAGCGTGCCGGGAACGTGGGCCCGGTCGTTCTCGGTGAGGTCCGCGAGACGCTCGCACTGCTGCTGGATCTATAACGGACCATGCTCGATCGGATGCCCCATAGCCCTGCTCCACAACGGGATCGGCTTGCGACGACTACTCCCAGTGCCCCTGGGGATCGAGGTGGCGTCGTAGTTCCATTGCGTCATGGAGGACCCGACCGACGATCAAGATGTCGCCGTCGCCTCGGCAAATCAGGAAGTGACGGGGCCGGTGGACTCGTCCACCGGGTGTGCGGGTGCGGCTTCGCGCCAGATGCCAGGAACACCCCTTCACCCAGCTCAGGGCGAAGTACCCGTCCCACCTCGTCACCGCTCGTGGCCGCGTCTTGAATGCCCGCGGCTAGGAGTGTCTCGTAGCGCTTGCGTGCTTCCTCGCCGAACGGCTCGTGCGACCAGGCGAGGATCGAGACGATGTCATCCTGGGCGGCATGAGTGAGGCGATACCTCGCCATCGGCCCGCTGATTGGGTCCTCGTCGCGCGGATGCCAAGCTCCCCGACGAAGTCTTTAAGGGACTGGTCATCGATGTCGTCGAACCGTCCCGAGGCTAGATCAGACCAGCCTTGCTCGGCGGCTTGGTGCAAGACGGCAAGCTTGGCTGCCTCTTCGGCTTGCTCGCGCTCCAACAACCGCAGACCTTCACGCAGCACCTCACTAGCGTTCTGGTAGCGCCCAGACTCCACCAGCGACTCCACGAGTTCGTGCTGATGCTGACTGAGAACGACGTTTCTTGTCGCCACAGCAATCGCCTCCGTTGGCACTACATGCCATCGCCTCATACCGTTCTCAGTGGCCGGAGGCCGATCGTCACGCGGGGACGAGCCGCGACGCTCACGTGTCAGCCGCTGGGGACCGCGAGGTTGCGACTGATCGCAGCCTGGTTGAGCCGCGTGTCGAAGGAGGCGACGCGTGCTTGAGCACCCTCGGCCGCGAGCAGGACACAGCAGTCCGGCATCTTGAGGTTGGTGGCGGCGCGCAGCTGGGCGAGCTTGACCGCAGAATCCGCAGGGAACGGGAGCTCCTTCACTTCCAAGTCGTCGAGGGCTTCGCGTGCGGCATCGAGGCGCCGTTCTCGAGCGGGTGCGACGAGTACCTCGGCCAGGGTCAACGCGTTCGCGGCAAAGTCATCGTCTATTTCCTCAGCCAACAAGGTTTCGGCGCGGGCGTGCTGGACATCGTCGCGGTCGAGGTAGGCGATCAGCACACTCGCATCGAGCACGATCACGCCGGCCATTCCTTGCGCAGCTCATCAAGATGGTTCGGACCGTAGACGCCGGTGAGTTCCCCGCTGTGCCTTCGGAGGGCCGCCAGCCTACGGCGCCTGCGCTCCTCGTGTGCTAGCTGTGCTGCACGGTGCCCCTCGAGTGCGAGCCGCACCAAGACCTGGGCCCGGCTCAGCCCGGGCCACATCGCGGCTGCCTCGTCAAGGGCTCGCGCGAGTTCGTCGGTCTCGGTGACGAAGTGTCGTGGGCGGGTCGTCGGCATGGATCGAGTGTAGCCCCGAACAGGGTTGGTGCTACACCTGGCCTAGGCGGGCCTCGGTCGAGTCACCGGATGCGGATCCGCATGCGTTGATCGACCAGGAGTTCAGGCAGGTGCCGCCAGTCCTGGTCGGCACTGGGAGGTCGCGCTGCAGGTGTCGTGACGCTCCAGTCTGGCAGTGATATCGGAAGTGGTCGCTATGGAACAGCTCTTGATCCGCAACCTTCCCGCGGGGACTAAGGCCGCGCTTCGTGCGCGTGCCAAGCAACGTCGCCGGTCGGTCGAGGCGGAGGCGCGCGATGTGCTCACCAAGGCTCTGGAGGGCGAGCTCATCACGATCGTCGACCTCTTGGGCACCGATGAAGGCGCCGACATCGAGTTCGAACCCGAGCGCTTGGGCTTGACGGCTCGCCCAGCGCAACTGTGAAGTACCTCTTGGCCACCAACGTGGTGTCCGCACTGCGGGTCCGTGGGCGAAACCGGCCTGTCGAGTTGTGGGCAGCGTCGGTTCCTGTCGGTGACCAGTTCGTCTCAGCATTCACCATCGCGGAGATCGAGCGAGGGGTGATTGGCAGGGAGCGATCCGATGCTGAGCAAGGGGCAGTCCTGCGTCGTTGGTTCTCCGAGAACGTCTTGCCCACTTTCGCCGACCGGGTGCTGGCCTTCGACCTCTCGGCGGCCCGGGTGCTCGCGGCCTATCGGGTCCCCGAGCACGCACCGTTCGACGACGCCCTCATCGCCGCCGTCGCGGAGGCTGCAGAGATGACCATCGTGACCCGGAACACCAAACACTTCGAACCCCTTGGTGTCCCTTGCCTCAATCCATGGGACACGACCGCGCCCAGGGACTGAGCCACCCCGGCGGGCTGCCGGTCGACGGCAGCCCTGGGCGGGGTCCACGCCTACGCGGTCGCATTCCTGGCCTTGCGCCACGAAGCGAGTGAGGCGCTGGCTAGTGCAGTCGGACGTTGTCCGACGCCCGAGCCTGCCGCACCCGTGGCCCGGCCGGGCCTAGCCCCTTGGAGGTGCGCTATGAGCGCGCTGCTTGTCGGGTACGCCCGATGCTCCACCGATCAGCAAGACCTCACAGCCCAACGCGACGGACTGCTCAATCTTGGTGTGCAGACCGAGCGGATCTATGTCGACCACGGCCTGACCGGTACCAACCGCGATCGACCCGGGCTCCGCGAAGCACTGGCCGCCTGCCGCAGCGGTGACACCCTGGTGGTCACCAAGCTCGACCGCCTGGCCAGGTCACTCCCCGATGCTCGTGCGATCGCTGATGAGCTCACTTCGCGAGAGATCAGCCTGAGCCTGGGTGGCTCGGTCTATGACCCCACCGACGCGGTTGGCCGGCTGCTGTTCAATGTCCTCGCGATGGTCGCTGAATTCGAGTCCGACCTCATCAGGCTCCGCACGGTCGAGGGCATGAAGGTCGCCAAGGCCAAGGGCCGACTCCGCGGCAAGCAACCCAAGCTCAACCGCAAACAGGAAGCTCACTTGGTCTCCCTGGTACACAGCGGCGAGTACAGCACCGCCGAAGTCGCCGAATTATTCGGCGTCGGCCGCTCCACCGTCTACCGAGCCATCGAACGCCAACGCGTCGCCGCGAAGGCTGGCCTCGCCCAGGCACCTCTGAGGCGCTGAACCCGACCACGACGCCGACTGTCCCGGATCCGACACCTCACCGGGACGCCGGCGCCGGCGGCCCTCCGAATCGCTGGTGGATACCGATCGAGTTTCCTTTGACGGGGCGCGCAACTCGGGACATGGTTCGGGTGCGCTGACTTGCTCGACCAGGGTCAGGCCGTCCTGGTAGTAGTGATGCATGTCTACCTTCACTCGGGGCGAGGACCTCTCGGGCAGCCTGTTCGTTGACACCAATCTGCGCGGTGCCAAGTTCGTCGAGTCCGATTTGGCGCGCGTTGTGATCCGCGGGTGCGATGTCGAGGGAATGGAGATCGACGCGCCGTGGCTGAGGTTCGGTGAGCCGGTCACCATCAACGGAGTTGACGTCGGGCCCTTCATCGAGGCCGAGCTCAACAGGCGCTTCCCGGGGCGCGAGGAGCAGAATGCGGAGTCACCCGACGCGCTGGCGGCAGCATGGACCAAAGTCGAGGCCGCGTGGGATGTGGCTGTCGAGCGTGCGGGAGCAATGCCACCCGGCACCGTCGACGCGTCGGTCGGGGGTGAGTGGTCGTTCTCCCAGACACTTCGGCATCTTGTCTTCGCGACCGACAAGTGGCTTCCGGAGGGCGCTGTGCAGTCGGGCTGGGCAGCCCATGCGCTCGGGCTGAATCACGCCGCCGTGGACGTCGAACCGCCTCCGCCGTTCGAAGAGGTACTCGCGGTGAGGGCTGACCGCCAGGCGCAGGTCCGAGAGCGTCTCTTCTCCGCCACATCCGACTGGCTCGACGAAGAGCTCCCGAGCCCAAATGACCCGGCGCGAACGCAGACCGCACGCCAGTGCGTGCACGTGATCCTTGAGGAGGAATGGGAGCACCTGCGGTTCGCAACCCGCGACCTCGATGCGCTTGATGCCGGCCGCGTGTGAACCTGTCGCCACGCTCCTTGAGCCCATCGCTCTGCGCGTCCCGCGCGGCGATCGCTCAGCGGACGGCTATGTGACGTTCCTTACTAGGTGCAGTCGACAGCAACGGCCAGAGCAGTGCAGACCTGGCGCATTCTCGAGTCCGCGAGCCTACCGAGGCGTTGCACCAAGACCGCGACCGAGACACTCTCGAGGGAGTCCAGATTGACCGCCGAGCGAAGCGGCACGGGATCGTGGCCAGGTTCGAGAACGACCTCGCTGGCGAGGCCTCGTACCGT
>JBASAN010000074.1:0-1919 GCA_049650625.1 Ornithinimicrobium sp. | reverse complement strand
ACCCGCAGGCCCCACCCCCGGCCGCGGCTCCCCCGCCCGCAGCGGCGCCGGTCGACCGGATCGCCGCGATCCGCGAGCTCGGCGAGCTGCGGCAGGCGGGACTGCTGACTGACGCGGAGTTCGCGGCGGAGAAGGCGCGGGTGCTCGGAGGCTGAGCGGGCGACGACCCTGATGGCCAGCGGGGGCCGTCGGAGCGGCGAGAGGCTGCGATCTCGGACAACGGGGCGGCGGTCGCCGGATTAGTCGCATCGGCGACGGCTTCGCAGACCACGTCCTGGCCCCTCAATTGCTCGAGGTTCCGACGCGGCCCGCAGACCGACCGTCGACACCACTGTCCTGGTGATGGCCGAACCCGGACCGGCGTCGAGCTCGCGGGCGAGACCGTCGAGCGGCTCGCGTCGACTTTCTCGCGCGAGTCACTGAAGACGCTGCCAATCGAGTCCCGCGTCCTGAGGGTGGCGGCAGAGCACGGCCGTCTCCTGGCACGCGTGCATCGCGAACGGAGCAGACGCGGTGCGCACGACCTAATCATCGCGGCCGCGGCCGTCGCCACGGGTCGCGCCGTACTGACCGGCAATCGCCATGCGCCTTCCTGCGATCCTGCGGGTCTCACGTGGGCCTACACGGAGTGACGCTCGCGGGTCCCGGATGGGATCCCGCGACCGTGCGAGAGCAAGCCATACGCGGTCGGTGGTCACGCCCGGTTCAGCCACCCGACCGTCTGTGGGTCGTCCACGAGTCCGCGCGCTCGGTCCACGTCCACCAGGCCGCGATCGCTCGGCTCGTCGAGCTCGCGGAAGAGGACCTCACCGAGGTCCTCGTAGGTCATCGGAGAGAACTCGCGGCGCACCGCGAACACGTTCCACGTCATGCCTCGGACGACCCCGAGCTCGTCGCGGTAGATGACCACCAGGTCACCATTGTCGTGCGCCGTCGATGCGAGGAGCTCGGTGGCGAACATGCTCGTGGTCTGCTCGAACCGAGCGCGGACGCCGTCGAGGAGCATCTGCGCGGGTCCACGTCCGTGACGCTGTTTCACACCACACATCATCTCCGAAACCGCGGCGCTTAGGCGACGTCATCTAGTTCCATCCCGGCGGCCTACAGCTCGTCGCCGTCGAGATGTTCGTCGCCTACGGCCTCGTGCTCGTCGAGGCCGCCGGCCGGGTGCGTGAGGTGGTGCCGGCAACGCTCAGCGACCTGCTGAACGCCCCCGCCGCGGTACTCGAGGTGGCACGTGCTAGGGCTGCCGGCGGTTGCACGTCGGTCCGACGTCTACTGGTCCGGCCAGCGACGACAGGGACGAGGTCTGGCCCGAATCGTGACGCCCGACACGATGACGCGCCACCTAGCCCGCACGCGGCGCGGTCCCCAGGACCACGCGGGCCGACCCCGTGGGCGCGACCCGCGCAACCCACCGCGCAATCCTCGCCGTCTCGGCGCACCCAGCCCGAGGAGCTTCACTCCGAGGGGTCGCGGGCGGCGCCGGGGGCGTCAACTCGCCCCAGAGCGGGGGTTCTCCTCCCGGGGCCACGGATCACGCGGTTCTGCTGTGGCACCGTCTGCAGGTCATTCGAGCAGGGGTAGCTCGAGGTTGTAGGCCAGGACGACGGCCCGCGCCAAGTCGGCCTCCTGTGCGGCGTCGAGACAACCCATGGTGCGGCCGAGCAGGTGTACGGGAACCGTGACGACGTTGTCCAGAGCGATCACGCAGTCGTGATCCAACCCGTTGTCGGATCCGACCAGGACCTCGCTGGACAAGCCCCTGATGGTGGTGGTGATGGGAGCGACAGTGACCTTGGTCATCGCGGCCCGCGCCGCCGCGCGGGTCAGGACGAGGGCCGGCCGGGTCTTGTCGAGACGGACCAGGCAGATCTCGCGCACCGATCAGTCCTCGACCTCGAGGTGGGTGACGCTCC
>JBASAN010000073.1:0-4725 GCA_049650625.1 Ornithinimicrobium sp. | reverse complement strand
GCTCGAGGCCGGCCGACTGCGTGTGGCCACCGCTGGGCAGGCGGGCGTCGGCCAGCATCAGCGCGACCAGCTCGGGGGAGGACACGGTCGCCTCAGAACATCGAGTAGAGCTGCGCCATCGGCAGCTCCTCGGCCGGTGAGGGGTCGACCAGCTCGCCGTCGATGCTGATGGCGAAGGTCTCGGCGTCGATGTCGATGCGAGGCAGGGCGTCGTTGTTGCGCATCTGAGCCTTGCCGACCTCGCGCGTCGACTGCAGCGGCGCCAGCCGGCGGCGCAGGGAGAGCCGCTCGGCGAGACCGTCGTCCAGCGCGGCCGGAGCCACGAACGTCACCGAGCGCTCGGCGCCGAGGGCGTCGCCGAAGGAAGGCCGCACCAGGACCGGTTGCGGGGTCGGGATGGAGGCGTTCGGGTCGCCGAGCGAGGCCCAGGCGATCGCCCCGCCCTTGATCACCAGCTCGGGCCTGACCCCGAAGAAGCGGGGGTCCCACAGCACGAGGTCGGCCATCTTGCCCGGCTCGACCGAGCCGACGACGTGGTCGACGCCGTGCGCCACCGCGGGGTTGATCGTGTACTTCGCGACGTAGCGGCGGGCGCGCTCGTTGTCGGCCGGCAGATCGGCGCCAAGGGGGCCTCGGCGCGCCTTCATCACGTGCGCCACCTGCCAGGTGCGGGCGACCACCTCGCCGATGCGGCCCATGGCCTGCGCGTCGGAGGAGGTGATCGAGAGCGCCCCGAGGTCGTGCAGCAGGTCTTCCGCCGCGATGGTCGTCGCCCGGATCCGGGACTCGGCGAAGGCCAGGTCCTCGGGCACGTCGGGACTGAGGTGGTGGCAGACCATCAGCATGTCCAGGTGCTCGGCGACGGTGTTGACGGTGTGCGGCAGCGTCGGGTTCGTCGAGCCCGGGATGATGTGGGGCTGACCGGCGATCGAGAGGATGTCGGGGGCGTGCCCACCGCCGGCGCCCTCCACGTGGAAGGCGTGGATGGAGCGCCCAGCGATCGCACCGAGGGTCGACTCGACGTACCCGGCCTCGTTCAGGCTGTCGGAGTGCAGTGCGACCTGGAGACCCCACTCGGCGGCGGCGGTCAACGCCGCGTCGATCGCGGCGGGGGTGGAGCCCCAGTCCTCGTGCACCTTGTAGCCGGCGGCGCCGGCACGGGCCTGCTCGGCCAGGCCCTCGACGGAGACGGTGTTGCCCTTGCCGAGCAGCAGGATGTTGAGCGGCAGGTCGTCGAGTGCGCGGTGCATCCGGGCGAGGTGCCAGGCGCCCGGGGTCACCGTGGTCGCCTTGGAACCCTCGCTCGGCCCGGTGCCGCCGCCGACGACGGTGGTGACCCCGGTGGCCAGCGCCTCGTGCAGCTGGCTGGGTGAGATCAGGTGCACGTGGGAGTCGATGGCACCGGCGGTGAGGATGCGTCCCTCCCCGGAGATCACGTCGGTGGACGGTCCGATCCGCAGCGCGGGGTGGACGCCGTCGGCGATGTCTGGGTTCCCGGCGCGGCCCAGGGCCACGATCTCGCCGTCCCGCAGGCCGACGTCGGCGCGGACGACACCCCACCAGTCGAGCACCACGACGTTGGTGATCACGGTGTCCGGGGCGCCCTGGGCACGGGTGGTCACGCCCTGGGCCATGGACTCGCGGATCGACTTCCCACCGCCGAAGACGGCCTCTTCGCCGCCGACGGTCAGGTCGCGCTCGACCTCGACCCACAGGTCGGTGTCAGCCAGCCGCAGTTGGTCGCCCGAGGTCGGGCCGTAGAGGGAGGCGTACGCCGGTCTGCTCAGCTCAACCATCGAGCGCACCCCTCTCGGTCTTGCCGGTCTGCAACCCGGGCACCCGTCGTCCACCCCGGAGCGCGACGGCGTCGACCTGGCGCGACGCCCCCGGCTCGAAGCGTTGGGAGGTCCCGGAGGGGATGTCCAACCGAAAGCCATGGGCCGCGGCCCGGTCGAAGGCCAGGGCGGGGTTCGCGTCGGGCAGGTGGAGGTGTGAGCCGACCTGGATCGGCCGGTCCCCGACGTTCTCCACGACCAGCGTCAACCGCTCGTGCGGCGCCCGATCGCCGTTGAGGACGACCGAGCCGATCCCGACCCGCAGCGCGCCCGGGCCCTCCGTCCCGTCGGGAGACCCCTGGACGGGGTGATGCAGGGTGACCAGCTTGCGGCCGTCGGGAAAGGTCGCCTCCATCTGGATGTCGTGGAGGATCTCGGCCACCCCCGGCATCACCTGGTCGTGAGCCAGCACGGTGCGGCCGGACTCCATCAGCTCGGCCACCGAGGCGCCCTCTCGGGCGCGCTCGACGACCCAGGTGGACAGCAGGGCCACCGCCTCGGGGTAGTTGAGCAGCACACCGCGCTCGAGGCGGTCGCGTGCGACCATCCCTGCGACGGACAGCAGCAGCTTCTCGGTGTCGGCGGGCGTCAGGTGCACCTGGTCACCCCTGCGCCGGCAGCACGTGGTCGCCGACCTTGTCGGTGCTCAGGCACAGCGAGCAGACGTGGGCGTCGTGGGTGAAGCACGCGGCCATGTCAGGGCGCTCGTACTCGGTGCGGCAGACGTGGCAGGTGAGCACCGCGCCCGAGGGGTTGCCGTGCTCGTCGTACATCGGCAGGTCGATGCCGTCGTCGGTGCGTCGCAGGTAGTACCGGCCCTGGGTGGCGACCGCGAGGACCGGCGGCAGCACCAGCGCCAGGCCCACGGCCACGATCGGGGAGTAGGGACGGATGGTCTCCCCGAACGCCCCGAAGAAGACCAGGATGGACAGGCTGGAGGACGCGACCATGGCCCCGAAGCCGACCGGGTTCACGGCGTAGAGCATTCCCCGCCGGAACTCCGGTGCCGTGGGCGAGAGCTTGAGCAGGTACTTGTTGAACACGATGTCCGAGGCCACGACCACGATCCAGGCGATGGCGCAGTTCGCGTAGAAGCCGAGGATGGAGTTCAGGAAGTCGAACATGTTCGCTTCCATCAGCACCAGTGCGATCAGCAGGTTGAAGGCCAGGAAGACCAGACGGCCGGGGTAGTGCCTGGTGAGCCGCGTGTAGGAGTTCGTCCACGCCAGCGAACCGGAGTAGGCGTTGGTGACGTTGATCTTGACCTGACTGATCACCACCAGGATGACCGCCAGCGTCAGCGCGAGCCAGGTCGGCATGAAGCCCTGATAGATCTCGAGGAACTGGCTGACCGGCTCGTTGGCGACGCTGGCGCCGTCCGCGACATTGGCGATCAGATAGACAGCCAGGAACAGGCCGATGATCTGCTTCGCCGCGCCGAAGAACACCCAGCCCGGACCGGCGAGCACCATCGCGGTCCACCAGCGCCGCGAGTTCTCGGGGGTCTTGGGCGGCATGAAGCGCAGGTAGTCGATCTGCTCGGCGATCTGCGCGATCAGCGAGAGGGAGACGCCCGCCGCGAGCAGGGTGGACGGCAGGCTGGCCCCGAGGTCGTCCTCACCGCGGTAGTCGAAGAACTGGCCGACCGACTCGGGGTTGGCGACCACGAGGTAGCCGAACGGGATCACCATCAGCACCAGCCACAGCGGCGTGGTCCAGACCTGGAGCGTCGAGAGCACCTTCATGCCGTAGATCACCAGCGGGAAGATGACCACCGTCGAGGCGGCGTAGCCGAGCCACAGCGGGACGCCGAGCCCCAGCTCCAGGCCCTGGGCCATGATCGCGCCCTCGAGGGCGAAGAAGATGAAGGTGAAGGACGCGAAGATGATGTTCGTGACGACCGAGCCGTAGTACCCGAATCCCGAGCCACGGGTGATCAGGTCGAGGTCGATGTTGTAGCGCGCCGCGTAGTAGGCCACCGGGAACCCGCTCAGGAAGATCACGATCGCGAAGATCAGGATTCCCCACAGCGCGTTCGTGGTGCCGTAGGCGATGCCGATGTTCGCGCCGATGGCGAAGTCCGCGAGGTAGGCGATGCCGCCGAGCGCGGACACCGACACCACACCCGTGGACCACGTCCGGTAGCTGCGTGGCGCGAAGCGCAGCGTGTAGTCCTCGAGCGTCTCGCGGGTGGCGGCGTCGACGTCGAGGCCGCGTGACGTGCGTTCACGCTCGATGGTGGGATCAGCGGTCATGTCGGGCTCCTCGAGATCGCTTCCGAATGGAAGGAACGTAGGAGCCGTGTGTTTCAGGCCGGTGACGATCGCTTTTCCGCCGCGAACAGCCTCTGCAGGACCTCGTCGCGGGCCAGGAGCTCGACGTCGTGCAGGCGCCGGGCGTACGCCGTGCCTCGCGGTGCGAGTGCGGTGACCGAGCGGCGGCGGTCGGCGGGGTCGATGCTGCGGACCACCAGGCCGAGCTCGACGAGGCGGTCGACGTGCCGGGTGAGGCTCGCGGCCGCGACGAAGGCCTGGTCGGCCAGCGCGGCCATCGATTGCCCGGGACGGTCGAGCAGGACCGCCAGGACCCGCCAGTGCTCCAGGGCGAGACCGGTCTCCGCCAGCAGCGGACGCAGCCGGTCCAGCACCGCCTGTTCGGCGTGCGCCAGCGCCAGCGCCAGGCTGACGGGGCCGCTCGCCGTGGGTGGGGGCAGGACCCGGTCGTGGTCGACCAGCACGTGGTCCCGCACGGGCAGCCCCTTCCGCCGGTCTCGCCACCGAGGACCGGTGCGGCCTACCCTAGGGGGCCGCCCAGCACCGTCGCTGTGGTTCCGGCCCCGGCACTTCCGAGCCTCGCGCCGCTCCCGTGGAGGGTCCCCGCCCATGGTCGA
>JBASAN010000072.1:0-1506 GCA_049650625.1 Ornithinimicrobium sp. | reverse complement strand
CCGGGGATATGCCCCCCGCGCATCGCCCCTTCCTGAGGGTAGTCGGGCATGTGCAACAGCTCACCGGAGAACTCCCCCGGAGAACGGACATCGACCAGCGGCTTGCCCAGGTGGGCCAGGACGTCTTCCTTGAACGCACGGATCCTGGTGTCGTCCCGTTCCACGACCGGGTAGGACGAGGGCTCGGTCACAGGGACCTCGGTGGTCATCTCGTGGCCGGCAGCCAGCCAGGCCGCACGACCGCCGTCGAGCAACCGCACGTCCGGGTGGCCGAACAGGCTCATCACCCAGAGGGCGTAGGCCGCCCACCAGTTGCTCTTGTCGCCATAGATCACCACGGTGCTCTCACGCGTCACGCCACGTGCCGACATCACCTCGGCGAAACGGGCCCCGTCGACGTAGTCGCGGGTCAGCGGGTCGTTCAGGTCGAGGTGCCAGTCCAGCTTGCGAGCGCCGGCGATATGTCCGGTCTCGTAGAGCAGCACGTCCTCATCGGACTCCAGGACGACCAGCTCGGGGTCGTCGAGGTGCTCGACCAACCACGGGACGCTGACCAGCGCTTCCGGGTGGGCGTACTCAGCGATCTTGGCCGATGGGTCGGGGGGCAGAGTCATCAGGCTCCTGGGGTGGAAGTGGGCGGGTGTGACACGTGGTCCGTTGCACCGGTGTGCGCCGCCGAGTCTTGGCGTACGACATCGAGCACGGCCGCCACGGACTGTGCAAACGTCAGCGCGGAGGTGTCAATTCCGTGCACACCTTCGGCGGGGGTGAAGAACGCCGACACCGTGGCGTCGTCTCGGTCGCGTCTCAAGACCTGGTCACGCACGTCCTGCGCGTCTTGGCTCTGGCCGCGGTCATCGAGCTCGGCGCTGCGGCGTTGCAGGCGCGCGTCCTCGCTCGCGCTGAGCAGGATGCGGTGCTCGGCCTCGGGGGCGATGACGGTGGTGATGTCACGCCCCTCGACCACGATCCCCCCGCTGGCAAGTCGCGCCTCGGCGATGATCCGTCTTTGCTCATCGGCGAGCTGGGTGCGCACCTGCGGGTTCGTCGCGACGGCGGAGACCGCGGCGCTGATCTCCGGCGTACGGATCGCCGCGTCGATCGTGGACTCCGCCACCCGGACGTGGGGGTCCTGGGGGTCGGTTCCCATGCTCAGCGGGAGGTCGCGTGCCGCTTGGGCGACCCGGTCCTGGTCGCGAAGATCCACCCGCTGCTCCACACACCACCAGGTCAGGGCACGGAACATGGCACCGGTGTCGAGGTAACGCAGGCCCAGCTCGATGGCGACGGCCCGGGACACGCTGGACTTGCCCGACCCGCTGGGGCCGTCAATGGCAATGGTGCGTGCGCCTGCGGTGGCTGACGTTGCCGCGGGCACCGAGGTCGGCGCGGCGTCAGGGGTCACAGTCCGGCCGCCCGGTGAAGGCCACCGACCTCTTCGCGGGTCAACGCCCGGGAACGGCCCGGTTTGATCTCGCCGAGGCGCACCGGCCCGACCTGCACCCG
>JBASAN010000071.1:0-4300 GCA_049650625.1 Ornithinimicrobium sp. | reverse complement strand
TCATGAATTGGTCCACGCTTGACGCAGATTTGCCCGGGCGTGAGTCCAGGGACCGTCTCAGGTGGGGACCGGCTGGGCCGTCGCGACGTCGTCGACGACGTCGACGATCATCTGCAGGTTGGCGATGAGCGCGCCGTAGAGGGGCCACTGCATCCCGGGGAGGTCCTCGCTGGAGAGGTCGTCGGCGAGGGCGTGGAGCTGGTCTCGCAGCTCGACCACCTGCTGGTCGGGGTCGGCGACCGCATTGCCGGTGAGTTCGAGCAGCTCGATGAAGCGGTCTCTGAACAGCGGATCCCACTGCTGGGCTTGCCTGGATGACTCGCGGACATGGCGGGCGATGCTGCGGGTCTGGGCGACCCCTTCCTCCAGACGCTTGAGGATCTCACCCAGGCCATGGGTATGGGGAGGACGTCGCCGGCTGCGTGGGTTCCACCGGGCGCTCTCGTCGGCAAACCGGACCAAGGACCATGCTTCTTGGAGGTCGGTGTCGATCGACCTTGTGCGTTCGATCCAGTCGTCGGTGTCCTGCGACTGCCAGGGAACCTTCATCTGGTGGGCCATATCGACCAGCAGTGAGCCGAGCTCTCGGTCGACCTGGTCGATGTGTTGTTGCGCGTTGCGGTCGTTCAGCGGCGGGATGACCAGAAGGTTGACGATCAGAGCGACTCCGACGCCCAGGCCCACATCAAGCAGCCGGTCGATCAGCAGGGGCTCCGACCGGGCGCCGTATCCCGTGGTGATCAGGAACAGAGCCGTGGTAGCCACCGTGGTGCCTTCCTCACGCAACACGCTGACGCGCGCGATGAGCAGCCCGACCAGCAGGCTGAGGGCCAGGGTCCACGCCGAGACGCCCAGGGTCGCCGCGACGCTGGTGGCCAGCACCACGCCGAGCACGGTGGCCAAGACGGTCTGGGCTCCGCGCCACACGGTGCGGTGGACCGTGGCGTGCACCGTCAGTAGCGCGGTCCACGGGGCGAGGAAGGCTTGCTCCAGACCGAGGACCTCGTGGGCGAGGACCCAGGCGATCACCGCGGCGACGACGGCCTTCAGGACCTGCAGGAGGTCAGCAAGGAGGTTCGGAGATGCCAGTCGAGCACGGACGGTCGACCAGCCCGGGAGGTGAGGAATGGCAGCCATCGGGTCAGTCAACCTCAGGAGCTGGGGTGGTGCCTGTCCTAGTTTTCGAGCCAGTGCTGCTCCGGTGCAGGGTGGGACAGGAAGTGGGTCATCGCCTGGGTGTAGGCGTAGGCCCCCGCCTGCCCGAAGAGCACGATGTCACCGGGCGACAGGTCGACCGGCAGGTGACCGGTGCCCAGGCGGTCCAGCGAGGTGCACAGCGGTCCTGCCAGGGTGAACTCGGCCCGCGACCCCTCCTCGCTCTCGCTCGGGATGACGGCATCCCGGTCCGGGTCGCGCAGGACGGTGGTGGGGAAGGACTGGCCCGTCATCAGCGGACGTAGGAGGTGGTTGATGCCGCCCTCGAGCATGGCGAACCTGACCCCACGGCTGTGCTTGGTCCGGACCACCCGTGCTGCGTAGACCCCGCAGGGCCCGGACAGCCACCGACCCGGCTCCAGCAGGAGCTCCCCGCCGAACCAGGTGTGCTCGTCCAGCAGCCGGGTCAAGCCGATGCCGAGGGCCACCACGTCCAGGGGATGTTCGCCGTCGGCATACGGGATGCCGAGGCCGCCGCCGATGTCCACCAGGTCGAGGTCGACGCCATGCTCGGTGGCCAGGCGCCGCCCGATCGCGAGCGCCGTGGCGTGATTGGCCAGCAGGGTCGCCGCGTCGAGCTCGTTGCTGGCCGCAAACACCTGCACGCCGGTGACCCGGACTCGGGGGAATGCCGCCGCGTGCCGCATGAAGTCGTCCAGGTCCTCCTCGTCCACCCCGAAGGCGGAAGGGCCGCCACCGCCGATGATGGTGGCGCGTTCGGTGATTCCTCCCGCGGGGTTGACCCGTACGCTCACGCGCAGTGGTTCGCCCTGCTGCATCGCGTGCAGGCGTTCGACGTCCTCCAGTCCGTCCACCTGCAGGCGAGCCCCGGCATACACCGCCGCCGCCAGGTCCTGGTCGCTCTTAGCCGGCCCGGCCACCACCATCTCCGGGCCCCTGCCCCCCACGGCGAGGACCTGGGCGATCTCTCCTGCGGAGGCGCAGTCGAACCAGGCGCCCTGCTGGGCGAACGTCGCCAACAACGGGGCGCCGGGGTTGGACTTCACGGCGTAGGCCAGCCGGACCCGTTCGGGCAGGGCTTGTCGCAGGAGGCGGAAGCGTTCGGCCGCTCGGGAGAGGTCGTAGAGGAAGCAGGGCGTCCGGATCGCGGATGCGCTAGTGCCCATGAGGTCGCGCAACCGGTCCGGCCCGATGGCGAAGAGCGAGTCATCCATCGGTCGATCCCCCCTGCCCGAAGGCGCAGAGCCGCCGCAGCCCCTCGACCAGGTCGGCACGGGGGCCGCCGATGCTGATCCGGACGTGTCTGCGTCCCGCCGTTCCGAACGCTGATCCGGGCACCACACTCACGCCGCCGAGATCCCGCAGCGCGGTCACCCACCGCTGCGGGTCGACCTCTGGGGGCTCGACGTCGGGCTCGGGCACCGGTGCCCACAGGTAGAAACCCCCGGAGGGGGCGGGCACGGTCGACAGCCACCCTGGTGCGTGCTGATCCACCAGCTTCCAGCGTGCAGCCAACTCCGCCTGCGACGTCGCCAGCACCGCCGGGGACGAGTCGAGTAGAGCGGCCGCAGCCAGTTGGCTGGGACGGGCTGCGGCGGTGGTCATCGCGTTGTGCACCAGGCGGGCGGGGGCGAGCAAGGCGGCGGGGCCGATCGCCCACCCCACCCTCAGCCCTGGTGCAGCCCAGGCCTTGCTCACCGACTCGGTGACGATGCCCTCGTCGGTGACGTCGCGCAGGCTTGGCTGCGGCGCGGCGTAGGGCAACTCGCGATAGACCTCGTCGGAGACGATGATGATGTCGCGGACGGCGCAGGCCTGGGCGACGTGCGCTAGCGCCTCCCGGCTGGCCCCACCACCGGTCGGGTTGCCCGGATGGTTCAGGATCAGCATGCGGACGGGGGGCGCCCCCGTCCGGGTATGCCGATCGAGGGTGTCGATGAGCGCCGCTGCGTCCAAGGAGCCATCGTCGCCGAGGGGGTAGGTCACGGCCGTGCCCCCGGCCAGGTGGGTCAGCGTGCGGTACGCCGGGAACCCGGGGTCGGGCAGGGCGACCCCGCGCCCCGGCTCGATATGCGCGGTGATCAGTGCGTAGAGAGCGGCCTGGCTGCCGGCGGTGACCATGATGTGGTCTTCGGGTGTCTGCGCTCTGCGGGTGAGGGCCGAACGCAGCTCGTCGATGCCCTGGTTGGGTCCGTAGAGGCACAGGTCGGCCTCGAAGGTCCACCGGCGCATCGCATCCCGAGCCGGCTCAGGCAGCGGCCACCCGGGCTCGCCGAGGGCCAGCGACACGGTGTCCGGCGGGGCGGCCGCAGCAAAACTACGGATGAGCGAGGTGGTGAGCCCGCTCAACCGGGTGATCTCAGCCGTCACCGCAGCGCTTCCTCCAGGACCACCGACGCCTCGGTGCCGGCGTCGCGGTACTTCACGATGCATGGTGCATACAGCGACAGTCCTTGGGCGGCGGCGTACTCGCCGCGAGCCGGCCGGGAGCCAGGGACGACCACGGCACCGGCCGGCACCTCGCCGGTCACGGTCCGTTCGTGCACCACGTCGTAGAGGGTAGTGGAGGCCGTGAGGATGACGCCGGGGGCCAGCACTGCTCCCTCACGCACGACGACTCCTTCGTAGAGGCCGCACTGAGCACCGATGAACGCGGAGTCCTCGACCACTACCGGGCGGGCGCCGACAGGCTCCAACACGCCGCCCAGCTGCACCGCGGCGGACAGGTGCACGTTGACACCGACCTGGGCGCAGGACCCGACGAGCACGTGGGAGTCGATCATCGACCCGGCCCCGACCCAGGCGCCGACGTTGACGTAGCTCGGGGGCATCACGACCACACCCGGGCTGAGGTGGGATCCGCGTCGGACCGACGAGCCTCCGGGCACGATCCGGACCCCCTCGTCCAGGGTCATTGAGCGTGCCGGCACCAAGGACTTGTCCACTGATCCGCCTGGCCAGGTGGGATCCGCGGTCAGCGTGCTGAGGGAGAAGGCAGCCAGGATGACGTGTTTGACCCAGGGGTATGCCGTCCAGACGCCACCCTCGTCGCGTTCGGCAGCGCGGATGGTGCCGGACTCGAGCGCGTCTAAGGCTTGCTGGATCCGCAGCCTCGCCTGCGGGT
>JBASAN010000070.1:0-2223 GCA_049650625.1 Ornithinimicrobium sp. | reverse complement strand
CACACAAGGGGCCCCTAAAGCAAAGATAAAGGACGTTATCTTTCACTCTATGAGTGCGATCGAGATCCCGTCCACGACTGAGCTCCCGTTGCTCCAGGCGCCCCAGGTGCCCCAGGTGCTCGAGGTGCTCGAGGAGCTGCCGATCCGAGTCGAGGCGCTGAAGAACCTTCCCGAGGCGCCCAGGGGGTCCGACCCCTTCTACGCGCTGGCTGCTGCGTTCCTGATGAGCTACCCGCCGAACACCGCCCGGGCCTACACCGCCGACCTCAAGACCTGGGCTCAGCGCTGCGCCGAGATCGGCGTGCACCCCTTCGAGGCCCGTCGACAACTGGGTACGTCACATGACCCAAACCCCCAGGCCCGCACCAGCAAACCCGCCGCGCCGGCCACGGTGGCAAGGCGTTTGTCGTGTCTAGCAAAATTGTACGAGTGCGCCATCGCAGACGTCGAGCTCTTGACCTACTCCCCGTGGCCACCACTCGCCGTCTCAAGGCCAGCGAGGACTCCCCCACCATTGGTCTCGACGCTGGCGCGCTCGACAAGATCCTCACCGCCGCCGAGGACCACAGCCCCGCCGCTGCAGCACTGGTAAGCCTGCTCATCTACAACGGCGTGTGCATCTCAGAAGCCCTCGGTTGCGATGTCTCGGACCTGAGACACGACAACGGCCACCGAGTAAGTTCATTTTTCGGCCCTGCCGTGCACCCCTCACGTCCGTCAACTACGTCCACGCGCCGTTGCGGTGACGCCGTGAGGCTGCCGGCGGCCCGGGACACGAACGGTTCGGAGTCCTTGGACCGAGGGCCCGTGGCGCGAGCACACCTCAATGCCCCTGGGCGCGGCATTCATCCCGGGCGCGACGTGTCGGGCCGGTACCGTGCCGCCACGGAAGTCGAGGCTGATTGAAGCGCCCCAGGTTTGATGCCGCTCCTGTTTGAGTCCAGGAGGATGAGCACCATGCCGAAGAAGATCGACGATGAGTTGAGGGCCAGGGCTGTACGGCTAGTCAACGACCACCAGGGCGAGTACTCCTCGCTCACGGCCGCCGCGGCGGCCGTGGCAAAGCAGCTTGGTGTTGGCAAGGAGTCCGTGCGTCGCTGGGCGATCCAGTCCCAGGTCGACGGCGGACAGCGCCAGGGCGCAACGACTGAGGAGCTGGCTGAGATCAAGGCTTTGAAGGCCGAGAATCGCCGTCTGCGCGAGGACGTCGAGATCCTGCGCGGGGCCGCGACTTTCTTCGCCGGGGAACTCGACCCCCGCAACCGCTGATCATGGGCTTCATCGACACCATGAGAAGCCAGGGCCACGTGGTCGAGTCGATCTGTCGGGTCCTGCGTGAGCAGGGCTGCCAGATCGCCGCGCGGACCTACCGCAGCTGGAAACGAGCCGGGCGCGTTGTCGCGGCTCGGACCGTGTCTGATGCCTACGTCGTCGAGGCGGTGCGTGAGATCGCCTGGACCGAGAAGGTCGACGCCGACGGTGTCGTGGTGCGCAGGCTGAGCCCGGAGGGGCTCTACGGTCGCCGCAAGATGACGGCCTACCTGCGTCGCACCACGATGCCCGCGGCCTCCGCCGGCGCGGTGGACCGCGCGATGCGCACCCTGGGGCTCTCAGGGGTGCGACGTGACAAGGGCGTGCGCACCACCATCTCAGCCAAGGACGGGATCCGTGCCGGGGACCTGCTCGATCGCGACTTCAGCGCCGCGGCACCGAACCGGACCTGGGTCACCGACTTCACCTACGTCCGGACCTGGGCGGGATTCACCTACGTGGCGTTCATCGTCGACGTCTACGCCCAACGGATCGTGGCCTGGCACGCTGCGACGAACAAGCAGACCGACCTGGTGATGATCCCGCTACGGATGGCGCTGTGGCAGCGGGACCGTGAGGGCCATCCCACGCTCGCAGGTGAGCTGATCCACCACTCCGATGCCGGGTCCCAGTACACGTCTGTGCGGCTGACCGAGCACCTCGCGCTCGAGGAGATCCGGCCGTCGATCGGGACGGTCGGCGATGCCTACGACAACGCGTTGATGGAGTCCATCAACGGTCTCTGCAAGGCCGAGTGCATCCGCACCACCGTCTTCCACGACGGTCCCTACAAGACCGTCGCCGACGTCGAGTACGCCACCGCCGGCTGGGTCGACTGGTACAACAACCGAAGGCTCCACTCGACCCTGGGAAACGTCCCACCGGTGGAGTACGAGCAAGCCCACTACGCTG